>CAMIVJ010000226.1 GCA_946401765.1 uncultured bacterium
TAGTATAGCATAAATCGGCAACGTTGTGATGCGGCATCTTCGGCATGCAGAGTCGTGACCAATGCCCAATTGGTCATTTGAATTGGATATTGACAACGATTGCGTGATTGCGGCTACGGCACGTACACCTTGATGTTCAGCTCGCGGCCGCCAGGCGGCACCGTCACGCGCTCGCGCGCACGGCTCGCGCCTCCCACGTCCACCACAAGCGTGCAAACTCCGGGCGGCAGCCCCTCGAACGAGAAGGCGGCAAACGAAGCACCTGCGAGAGAGACCTTCTCCAATCCGCCCGTTATCGCGCCGCCGCATGGCATGTACCATCTGCAGCGCACGTCGCCCGAGACAGGCGAAGGACCCTGCGAATTCACGAAGTTCGCCGTGACGGCAAGCGAATTCAAACGCCGGCCGGGGGAAAGCACGGCCTCGCAGTCGCGTTCGAATTCGCCCTCGGGCGTGACGACGTCGTCTGGACGCGCATCCGCGCCAAGGTGGCGCACCTTCCAAATCTCGCCACCGGACGCCACCGCCGCGCCGTCTTCCGCCAGCAGCCGCGCGAAGCCCGCATCGTCCAGCGTCTCCATCGGATTCCCCCACGCATCAAGCAACCTCTCCTTCCCGAACGGCATGCGAAGGTAAGGTCCGCGCCAGCCACATTGCACCGTGATGGATTCATCAACGAGCTCTTCCCTCACCGAGGCGGACACAACCAAATTCGTTGCGGCAGCCGAACGCAGCTCAAACGGCGCCACTCCCTCCGGCCGCTTCCATAGCTCCGCAAGCGAAAGCACCGTGCGCCCGCTTTCGTTCGTGGCGGTGACGGCATGCGGTAGACGCCCCATGTCGACGAGAAATCCCTCCGGCTCGCCACACGGCGCCATGCGCCACACCGCGCCCTGAACCTCCTCCAGCTGCCTTTCGGCGGCACGGCGCATGCGCGCGTGCGACGCCTTCCCCAGCTCACGCACCGCAAGATGCGTGAGCAGAGAAAGTATCACCAGCACCACGACCAGTTCAATCAAGGTGAAGCCGCCCGTGCCGGGCCTCTGTAGCTTTAAGTCCATCCAATGATTCAACGCAGACCACTGCTGCGCGGTTCAGTCAACCAATTAAGGCTGAACAGCAGGTACAGGTGGAGGCGTGAGGATGCGGGCGGCAGCGCGGATGGCCGCGACGCGACGGGCCGGGCTGGTATCCTCGAGGACGGATGTCCATGCTGAAAACGCGGAATCAGCGACTTCGAGATCAGGATCGGCCATGAAGTACGCAAGATCGTTCACGCTGCGGGCGCCCTGGTCCTCAAGCGCATCAACCATCGCCTGGCGCACGTCAGGGTTCTGCGAGGCAAGCACCTGCGGCATCAGGCGCGAAAGCTCCCGCGAGGTCTCGGCATCCTCCACCGCCTCGATGAGGCGGCGCTCGGCGGGCGAAGTGGGGAACGAACCTGCCTCCACCACTCCGCGCACGCGTCCACGCGGCGGACGCCCGACCACGGGCGCGCCCTTGCGCGCGCCGCGAGCTGCACGGCCTCGAGGCGCGCGTGCGCCAGCCGCAGGCTTCCTGGCTTCGCCCGGCTTTCTCGCCACCACGGGCTTTGCATCCGGCTGCACCGCAGAAGGCCTCGCCACCTCGTCCGGCTTCTTCGCCTCGACGCGCGGCCTCTCGCCCGGCGCCTTTGAAGGGGCCGGCTTATCCACGCCCACCGCAACCATGCACATGACGGACATAAATCCACAGAACACCATCTTCTTCATTGTCTTTGCCTTTCAGTTGATTGGTTCACCGTTGACTACCTCGTCAACGGCATTTATTATAACATATTTTTCAGTGCCTAGTGCCCGGCGCCTAGTTGAGGATTGCGGCAGGAATCTCTGCGCACGAACCAACAACGACTGCGCCGGCGATCTTCGCGGCGGCGGCGCGCTCCTTGTCGTTTCGCGCAACCAGTACGATCCTGCCGCCGCGCTTCGCGAACCTGCGCACGGAGGGAGCGTTTAGCCACGACGCATCCGACATCGCCGTGACGATCGCATCCGCATGCGCGTAGTCGTTTGCGTCAAATCCGGTGCGCACGTAGAAGCGCCTGTCGCGGAGGAAGTCGTTGTAGTAGAACTTGAGCGATTCATCGTCCTTGGACGTGCTGTACAGCACAGTCACCGCCCCGCGCGTCCTGTCGTTGTACACAGGCGACGGTGCGACTCCCGTGAGGTACTTGATGCCGGAGCGGACAATGTCGTGCGTGCACTCCGTGAGTTCGGGATGCGGACATGAAATGAACACACGTCCCTTCCCCACTCTGCCGCCGAGGAACGCCCATCTTCCATCCATCGGCTCCACCGGCTCTGGCCGCGCCGTGTTGATCGTGCGCCCCACGTAGCGCGCCAGCACCTGCACGTCGGCATCCTCCACCGGCTTGCCGGGAACAGGCACCGGTCCGCCGTAATATTCCACCACGCGCTTTGCGGCCGAGCCAGCAAATACCTTCTTGCCCTCCTCTGACAACTCAATCCTGATAGGAGCGCCGCCGCGGTAGTGGCTGGGGTCGTCGCCCCTGTACGGTACGATTCCAAGGCGCGGCCAGCCCGGACGCGACTGCTGCAGGGCCATGAACGCGCCTGCACACACGCCGTAGTACTTGCCGCCGTCCAATATGTACTTTCTCAGCGCCTCGACTCCGTTTGTACCGATCATCTCGTACTGTCCCTTGCAGCTACCACCCGGCTGGACCAGGAGGTCGATTCCGTCAAGTCCGCCCTTGGCGTAGTCCGCCGCTCGCAGGAACTTGACTTCGTACTCGGGAGAGAGAGAGAGCATCCTCGCGATTATCACGTTGCTTCCCTCCTTATCACAATAGATTGCGGCCTTGAGCGGCTTCGCGACCTTGGCGGGAAACGCGACCGGCGCGGGAACAGGCTCCGCAGCGAAGGCGCGAAGCGCCGCTAGCGCGGCCTCTGCATCCGCCACGCACGTGACTTCCGGACAATATTTCCTAGCCGCCTGCGCCGCACCGCCCCACGCGAAGATGCGTCCGCCGCGCTTGAGAAACTCGCGGGTGCGCGCAAGGTTGCTGGAGTAGAGTCCTTTGCCGCCTGAGATTCCAGGGCCATCAGGCGCAAGGATGGCGTCCACTTGATGCAGCACGCCCTCCTTGGAGATTCTTTCTGCGCTGAGCGGAATCACGTCGAACTCGCCGTTCGTCACGAGGCGCTGGATGAGCTTGGCAGTCTCGGTACCGAACGAATAGTCAACAGCCATGCCTACCACGAGCTGTCCGCGCTTCCGCTGGGGATAGTCCCATTCGAGATTGCGTCCGGAAACGTATTTGAACGCGCCCCTGAGGATGCCGTGGTCGTTGACGTCAGATTCCGGATGCACCGCGCTTGCGAACAGTTTTCCCTTGCCGTATGTGCCTGCTACAACGGCGACGCGTCCGGCCATGGAAGGCCTTGGCGTAGAACTGTACGAGTTCACATCGCCAGCGTACGTGGCAAGAGCCTCGATCTTGGCGTCGGCGACCGGCTTGCCGGGTATCAGCACGGGGCCTCCGTGGTATCGTACCTTCCACACGCCCTTCTTGATTCCGCACATCTCCTTTGCCTTGTCATTGAACTTGACGGGCATCGTCGCCACTCCGCCGGAGGCGCCGAACGTGAACGGAATCATGTCCAAACGCTTCTTCTTGCTCTTCTCGGCGCTCTCCTGCATCACGAGGCAGCACCCTGCGCACGTTCCGATGTATCCGCCGCCGCGCCTCACGAACTCCTTTACCTTCCTGCGCCCTTCCTCCTGCAGGCTAAGCGCCTCGTCGGTGGAACTGCCGCCGGGCATGACGAGAACGTCTACATTGTCAAGGGCGCCGCCTCTCACCGCCTCGCCGTCAACGGGAACAGAAGTGCAGTTCTTCGCGCGCGCTGTGATCTCGAGCCACCGGAACGCGCCCACGTTGCGCGCCCCGTCGCCCACGTACACCGCAATGCGCAGCGGCTTCTCATTTGAGCTCTCCGCCGCGTAAATCGCGCCGCCGTGCAGACACGCCACCACTGCGACGCATGCCGCAATTGCGAAACTAATTCCTCTTTTCATTTCGTCTCCTTTGCCATCGGCGGAATATTATATCAAATCTCCCGCGGCCGTTGCATTCCTCATTCCCCATTTACGCACAGCAGATAATGTGGTAACATATCCGCCATGAAACACAAGACGCATATCAAGACTGCGAGGCGGAGATGATGGACTGGACGCTAGTTGCACTTGGCGGGGTTCTGATCGTCGTCGCGTTCTTCGGCTGCATCGTTCCGTGCGTGCCGGGTCCGCTGCTCGGCTGGTGCGCGCTTCTCGCGCTCTCCTTCTCGCGCTTCGCGATACCAACTGCATGGCTCGTGGCGGCCGGTGCGGTCATGGCGGTCGTCACCGTGCTCGACTACATTGTGCCCGCCTATGGCGCGAAGAAGTTCCAATGCACGCGATGGGGAATATTCGGATGCACGGTGGGCACGATAGTCGGAATGTTCTTTCTGCCGTTTGGAATCCTTATAGGCCCCTTCGCCGGCGCGGCGCTGGGCGAGTTGATCGCGGGCCGCACCATGGGCAGTGCGCTCAAGGGCGGATTCGGCGCCTTTCTCGGCTTTCTCTCGGGCGTGTTCCTAAAGCTATGCGCCGTGTGCGCCTTCACCGGGCTCTTCGTCTGGGCCGTATGGCTCCGCTAGTGGTTCGCCTTTAGTGGTTGACGCCGTAGCCGAAGAGGGCGAAGTCGCCGCGCAATGGGTCCTCGGGAAACACCTGCGCGAGCGCTGCGGTGAGGCGGCGCGCGGCGGACATAGAGGCGCACGGACCCGGCAGCAGCCCAAGCCGCACCGCCTGCTGCACCACATGCGTGTCGAGCGGCATCACGAGAGTGCGGCGGTCGATGCGGTCCGCCCACAGTCCAAGGTCGACGGGCGAACCGCCACGCACCATCCAGCGCATGAACATGCAAACGCGCTTGCAGGCCGACTGCGCGTTCTTCGGCACCGCCGGACCTCCCTCGTGGTTCGCGAACCAGGCGCATATCGCCCTCACCGCCTCGAACCCATCGCCGTGTGCCTGCGCGCCCACATAGTCGCCCAATGTGCCATGCTCCACGAGAAGGCGTCGGTATGCATCGAAGAAGGACCACATGTCGCCGCGCGTGAAGAAGCGATAGAAGCATTCGCCGTCGCCGCGCGCGAAGCGGCTCTCGTACAGCGCTCCGCGCACCCAGCGGTCCATGTCGCCCTCCGCGCAGTCGAGCAGATGCTGCACCTTTGGCATGAACTGCCTGCGGCTGCCGAAGCTCAGCGCGGAGGCAACGAACGCCGTCGCCTCCTGGTTCGCGCCGCCCTCCACCTGATGCATGAACCACGA
>CAMIVJ010000227.1 GCA_946401765.1 uncultured bacterium
GCATCGGCCATGCGCTCCACGCGGTCCTTCTCCATGTCGTCCTTGGCTGCGGCCTTGAGCGCGTCGAAGTCCTTGGCGGCTCCTTCCTTGTCGCCGAGCAGGGCCTTGCAGCGCGCGGCGCCGAGCTTGGCATCGAGAATCATGTACGAGTTCGTGCTGGAGGCGGCGAATTCCGCGAAGGCCGCCTGCGCCTCCTTGTACTTGGCGAGCCCCTCAAGCGCATGTGCGCGGCCCATGATGGCGATGTCGCCGAACGCGGGATTCGAGGACGCCTTGGCCGCGAGCTTGTCGTACACGTCGAGCGCGTCCTGATAGCGCTCGGCGTCGTAGTACGCCTTGGCGAGACGCTGGCGCAGGGCGAAGCCGGCCTTCGTGGAGCCGTAGCTTGAGACGGCCGTCTCGAGCTCGTCCACCGAAAACGCGTTCACGAGCGCCTGGTTGGCGGCGGCGTTGCGGGCGCGCAGCCAGTTCCTTCCGCCGTAGAAGCCAAGTACCACCACGATGGCTATCACGAGCATCATCAGCGTGGACTTGCCTTCCTTTACCCACCAGTCCCACACAGGGAGCAGTTCGGGAGCCGCCTTGACGATGGCGGGCAGATTCTCTTCGGAGTTCTTGTTCTCTTCACTCATGGTCTTCACCTTGTTCTTTTGACATTTTTCGGGACACCTTGTCCCACATGTCTAGCACCCTTTCATCACGTCCCTCGGCGCGCGCGACGATTCTGTTGAAGTCAAGCGCGTCCGGGAAATCCCTGTTGTACGCGAAGCGCCTGCGTCCGCGCTGAGGCGGCTGCGAAAGGCGCTTCACTGAATCAAGCATAAGCACTGCCGTGAAATACGTGGACTTCGGCATCTTGAGGGCTCTTGCCATCGTGCCCATTACCTCGCGGGCCTTGCCGGGGTTGGACTTTGCCATCGCCGCGTAAAGCACCGCCGCGCGAAGTCCGTTCGACACCTCCCACCCCTGCTTCTTCATCGCCACCTCGTAGCGGTCAAGCATCACGAGGTAGTTCCAGGTGGACGACTTTGCGCCGCCGTCGTTCGTGATGAACTCGGCAAGCTCCGGCAGCAGGTCGCCCATCAGCCCGAACTTCCACAACATTCTGAACGCCTTCGCGCTCGTTCCGTACGTGAAGAGGCGGAACACCTCTTCGCACAGGCGCGGCACGGCCGCCGTGGTTATGCACGAATGCAGCTTGCGGATGGCGCGGTCAGTGCCTCGCTCGATCTTGAAGTCGAGGCGGGCTGCGAACTTGACGGCGCGCATCATGCGCACGGGATCCTCGCGAAAGCGGATCATCGGGTCGCCGATCGAGCGTATCACGCCCTTCTTGAGGTCCTTGAGCCCGCCAACCCAGTCGATCACGGAGAACGTCTTGATGTCGTAGAAGAGACCGTTCACTGTGAAGTCGCGGCGGTAGGCGTCAGTCTCTGGCGTGCCGAAGGTGTTGTCCTCCATCGGGCCTTCCGCGGCGTGCTCGATGATTTCGCCGACCGTCTGCGAATTCTGGCGGAAGGTGGCGGTCTCGATCACCTTGTCGCCGAAGCGAACATGCGCTAGACGGAACCGGCGGCCGATGAGGAAGCAGTTGCGGAACGCCTTGCGCACCTCGTTGGGAGTGGCGTTCGTGCCTACGTCGAAGTCCTTTGGCTGGCGCCCCAGCAGCAGGTCGCGCACGCCGCCGCCGACAAGGTAGGCGGTGTAGCCTAGGCTCGAGAGACGGTAGAGGACCTTAAGCGCGTCTGGGTCGATGTTCTTGCGGGAAATGCAGTGCTGGGCGCGCTCGCAAACGACGGGCGCGCTCTTTTTTGCAATCTTTCTGCCTAAAAAGCCAAACATCAAGTTGTATAGTATGCCAAAAAAAGGACTAGGAATCAAGTGCGCAACAGAACAAAATGCATTTTCGTCACTTCCCCACGGTCCAGGGGAACAGCGAAATGCGCAGCTGCGCAAGGGCGATCGGCACTAGTTCGATCTCCGCGGCATCGCCTTCAAGCTCAAGCGGCAGCACTGGGCTGCGCGGCGGATCTACGGCGCGTCCGGACGCATCTCGGCGCATCAGGCCCCAGCCCCCGCTCGACGTGCGAACGGCTTTGACGCGCAGGCGGCGGTCAATTCCCTCGCCCACGCACGTGAAGGACGGCTTGCCCGCGGCGTCTGCCACAAGCGCGTAGTTCCACGGCGCCGTCGGCTCCATCAGGCGCATCGGCATGCCGAGCTCCACGTCGCGCACGACGCCCGCCGCGTCCCTCTTCAGAATCGGCCAGTCGGCGGCCGTGCGGGATGTCTCCTTCGCGTCGATCCTGAGCGCGTAGAGAAGCGGCCCGCGCGTGACGGCGAGCGAATCGTTCTCCCAGCGCGTCACCTTCACCTTCGCGCGGAAGCTCACCTCCACCACGTCGCCCTTCTTCCACTTGCCCGCAAGCCTGTAGAACCCGCTCTCGTTCACCACGTCGACCTTGCCCTTTGCCTTCACGCTCATATCCTCGCACCATCCGGGCACGCGCAGGAAGAGCGGCCACTCGCCGCCGCTAGTCTCGAGGATCTCGAAGCGCACGACGTCCGAGAACGGATACCCGCCCGACTCGCGCACGGTCGCGATCGGCGTCTTGACCGTGCAGTCGCCATAGACGGCCGCCACAAGGCCGCCATCGCGCTTCATCCACATGGACTCCGCCACCTTCGGCCACGCGAAGTGGAAGTTGGATCGGCAGCAGCCGTATCCGGCATACGGCCCGGCGACGTTTGACAGCATTCCATGCCCGTTGCACGAGAACTTCAGCTCCGCGTCGAGGCACGCCGGCTGGTTCAGGAGGCAGTAGTACCTGAGGCCGCGTCCATCGCCGCCGAGCGTGGCGGGCAGCGTGTTGTACGCCGCCATCTCGAGGTCGTCGGCAAACTGCGCGTCGCCAAGCACCTCCAGCGCCACCTGGGCGCTCAGGATGTGCTCGGCCGTGGCGCAGAGTTCGGTGCCCTCGGTGGAGCTGCGGCTTGTGAGAGGCTCGGTTCCGTTGACTGCGCGGTCGGGGCGGCCGCACTTCTTCATCGCCCAGCCTGACGGATCAAGCGCCGCGCGCACTGCGGTGCGGTCTTCCTCGCCGCCGCCTAGCAGCCACTTGAGCGCGGGCAGCTTCAGTCCCTGCATGTAGTTCACGATGTGCACGCGGTAGCCGGGATCGCTCGCGCCGCCGCGGTGGTAGAACGAGGTCCAGTCGGCGGACATCCCTGCCACGCGGCGCGCGAGGTCCGCCCACTCCTGCTTGCCCGTCTTGCGGCACAGCCACACGAGAACGTCGATTTCGTCCCCGCCGCGCGCAATCGCCCAGCAGGAATCCTTCGAGAGCGAATCGCCCTTCTCGAAGGCGGCGCGCTGGAACGCGAAGTAGCGCTCGAGGAACGGCACCACGCGCGGGTCGCCCGTCGCCTCGCACCAGTCGCGCAGCGTCCAGAGCGCGATCATCTTCGCCCACCAGCTGCGGTCCACGGGACCAAAGTCGCCGTTCTCCCTCTGCGACGCGATGTAGGCGTCCACCCACTTCTTCGCGCGCGCCTTCAGCTCTGCGTCGTCGAGCGCGAACGCGAGCGAGAGAAGTCCCTTCGCGTAGTAGGGCCCGCGCTCCCACGCGAACTGTCCGCCGCGCTTGCCGCGCGTTATCCAGTCGCTCTTGCCGATGTCGTCGTAAAGCTCCTCCGCATGGCCCGTGAGCCCGTCGCGCTGCATCTCCATCTGCTTCGCGAGCCATCCCTGCGGCCTCACCGCTCCGGGCGCCAGCCGCTCCATCGCCGCAGGCCTAAGCCCGTCGGCCTGCGCCGCCCCGATAACAGCCCCCGCCACCGCGGCGGCCAATGCCATGTGCTTCATCATGTCTTTCCTTTCTTCGACTATTCGATGATGGTGTTGTAGATCGTCGTCTGACGGGAGAGGCGGACGCTGTCGGTTGGGAACCACATGTCGTCCTTGGTGATCCCGCACGCCTTCACAGCCTCTAGCGCCCACTCGAGACGGCCGATGTTGGCGTTCTGGTTGTTCGTGCCGAACGTGAACTTGACGCCGCGCGCCTTGGCCATTCGAATCACCTTGTGGCCGGGAAGGCGGCTGAGGGAGTTGATCTCAAGGGCGATCTTGTACTTCACGAGGATGTCGAGGACGCGGTTGATGCGCGTGTCGGTCCACAGCTCGTCGAAGCGGGGCGCAAGCTCGCGCGGAAGATAGAACGGATTCACGTAGATGTCGGCCGGCTCGTTCAGGAGAATCTTCTCGATCTGGTCCACGTAGAACTCCATCCACGCCTCGGGGGAGCGTCCGTTGTACGTCATCTCGTCCGGGCGATACAGGCGGATCTGGCGGTTGCGGTCCACTACGGTCATCGAGTCGGTGAAGATGTAGTCGCACTTGGAGAGGGATCGCTGCGTGAACGACATCGTCCACTTGCGCCCCTCCCCCTGGAAGCCGTTTATGACCGGCGGGCCGTTCATGCCGCTCAGATACTCAAGCGCCTCGTCGTCGGTCTCGATCATGCGCCCCACTCCGCCGTCGCCCTTGCGGACTATCTTGCCGTAGATGTTCACGGCAAGTCCGTAGTTGATGCCGTCCACAAGGCTCTTGTTGTAGGCGATCTCGGGCGTGAAGCCGCCCTTCGCGTGCGCGTGGAAGTTTATCACCGGAAAGTCCTCCTGCTGCAGGCGGATCACGGGGTCGGTGGACTCGTCGGCATAGGGGAAGATGTCGTCGGGGTTGGTCACTCCGTCCTTGAGCGGAATCAGCACTACGTCTCGGAACTTCGTTTCGCCCTTGCGCCCCTCGAAGACGAAGTCGCCGCGCGAGAACAGCATCTTCGCGTACTGCGGCAGGCGGTACGGCTTCTCGCCCTCGGTGTAGCGCACGACCGGCGCCGCGGACTCTGCGCCCGCGCGCACCTCCACGTTCTTCTCGCGCACAACTATCTCGAACGGGAACCACTCCTCGTCGCGCGCCATCGAGCGGTACAGGTTGCGCACGTGCGAAAGAGAGCCTGTCTTGCGCGAGCCGTCGATGGGCCCGTTGTGGAAGAGCACCTCGTAGCCCTTTCCCGATGCATCCGTGTGGAACCATAGCGACGCCTCTGCGCCTTTGGCAAGCCACGCCTCGCCGACGAGAATGAAGTTGCGCACGTCCGCGCCGCATGAGACCTTCTTTCCGGCGGAAACCGCCACCGTGCTCGGAAACGACGCCGCCGTGCCGGCAAGGGCAATTGCCGCCGCAACCGCCGTGAATGCAATTCTGCTCATTCTGCTTTTCCTTTCCCGCGGCGCAGCCACCACGACCCGCCGATGCGGCATATTATGCCATATCGGCGGCATTCGTGCAAGC
>CAMIVJ010000228.1 GCA_946401765.1 uncultured bacterium
CGCCCTCGACCTTCGGGGGCAGGTTGCGCACGTGGTAGCCGGCCTTGCACTTCGGGCAGGTGCGGCGGCCGGCGATGCGGTCCTGAATGATGTCGTCGGGCACGTCGATAAGGACGGCGTGCGTGACGGGGGCGCCCATCTCGTCGAGGATCTTCGCCTGGGCGAGGTTGCGGGGGAAGCCGTCGAGGAGCATCGTGACGTCGCCGGTCGTTTCGGCCACGACGTCCTTGATCATCGTGGCGATGAGGGCGTCGGGCACCAGCTTACCCGCCTCCATGTACGCGCTTGCCTCTTTGCCGGCCGCAGTGCCCTTGGCTACCGCGCCGCGCAGCAGGTCGCCGCTCGAGACGTGCTTGAGATTAGAATGTTCGGCGGCGAGCCTGCCCGCCACCGTGCCTTTCCCCGATCCTGGGGCGCCGAGAAGAATTACAATGTTCATAGCGCGAATATTATATCACATTTTTTACCCTCCGAAGAGAACGGTCCGCCGAAAAACAGACGGCGTTTCTGCCCGGAATTTCGCACATTGCATGCCGAAAGGTGATTTGTTATACTATCCGCATCTGTAGTGAACTTAGTAAGTGTTTGAGCAAGTCGTCAAACCATCAAACTTTCAAAGGAACAGCGATGTGCAAGCAAAGTCAATCTAATCTCTCGCTCTATTGGATAGTCTGCGCCGTCTCTCTGGGAGGGCTGCTGTTTGGTTTCGACGCAGGCGTGATCTCCGGATGCGACCAGGCGGTGCAGAAGGAGTTTGCCCTGGCGCCGTTCTGGCACGGACTTGTTATGGCGGGCGCGTTGATAGGAACTGTGTTCGGGGCGCTCGCGGCGGGGAAGATGTGCGACATTCTGGGACGCAAGCCTACGCTGGTGTGGATGGGCGTGCTGTTTCTGGTGTCGGCGGCCGGCTGTGCGGTGACGCCTGGCGGAAAGGTGCTTGGTCCGCACGTTCTCGCGTGGATGCGGTTCATAGGCGGAATCGGCACAGGGGGCGTCTCGGTGGCCGTGCCGATGTACATAGCCGAGATAGCGCCGCCAAAGAAGAGGGGTAGGCTCGTTCTCGTGTACCAGTTCTGCATTGTGCTTGGAATCGTCGTATCGTACATATCCAACTACTGCGTGGAGAGGTGGCTTGCCATGTCGCCGGAGGTGGTGTGGCGCGTTATGCTGGGAGCGGAGTGCCTGCCGTGCGTGATGTACCTCGCCGCGCTCGTTAAGGTGCCGGAGAGTCCGCACCAGGCGAGGGTGGAGGCGTCGGCGCCGCTCTTCGTGAGGCGCAACATGAGGCCGATCATGCTGTGCTTCGTGGTGGCGTTCTTCAGCCAGCTTTCGGGAGTGAACGCGGTGAACTTCTACTCGCCGCGCATCTTCGGGATGATATTCGGGGAGGGGAGCAAGCTCGTGTCGCTGGCGGGCACGATAGGAGTTGGAATCGTCAATCTCGTATTCACGATGCTGGCGTTCTTCCTCATCGACAGGTTCGGGAGACGTCCGCTGCTGATCTCCGGCTGCGCGTCGATGGCGGCGATGCACGGGCTCGTGGCGTGGCAGATCTCGCTAGGCGCGAACTGCACTCCGTGGCTCGCAGTCGCGGGCGTGTACGGGTTCATCGCGGCCGTGGCGTTCTCCGCGAGCGCCGTCATCTGGGTGTTCATTTCAGAGATATTCCCGCCCGATGTGCGCGCGAAGGGGCAGAGCTTCGGCGGCATGGTGCACTGGGTGATGTGCATGCTCGTCACATGGCTCTTCCCCGTCGTCGCCAAAGACACCGGCACGTACGCGTTCGCGTTCTTCGCGGCGATGATGCTAATCGAGATGTTCTGGGCGATCTTCGCGATGCCCGAGACGAAAGGCCGTTCGATAGAATGACGAAAGGAATTCTGCAATGAAGATATTTGTCGAGTGTATGGTAACGGCCACTGCGCTTGCGGCTCTGTGCGGATCTGCTGCGGAGACTGTAGTGGAAACGTGGAGGATGACGGAGTTGACGTTCGAGAGTGCGCGCAGCTACGACGCGGGCGGCGGCGATGACGTGCGCATCGACTGCGCGTTCTCAAACAGAACCGATGGCACCATGCTGCGGCGCCCAGGCTTCTGGGATGGCGGCAACGTGTTCCGCGTGCGCTTTGCGCCGGTCTCAGCAGGCGAATGGAGCTGGGCGACGACATGTGCCGACGATCCGTCTATCGCGGGGCGCAGCGGCGAAATCCGCGCCACCGCGTACAAGGGTCCGCTCGCCCTCTACCGCCACGGCTTCGTGCGCACCGTCCCTGGGAAGAAGCATTTCGTGCATGCCGACGGCACGCCGTTCTTCTACCTTGGCGACACGCATTGGGGGCTGTACAAGGAGGAGATCGACGAGGCGGGTCCGCACGCGGGCGGCGTCAAGACCGATTCGCACTTCAAGTACATTGTCGACAGACGCGCCGCGCAGGGTTTCACCGTCCTGCAGAGCGAGCCCATCGGCGCGAAGTTCAACGTGGCCGACGGACGCGTTGACGCATCTGACATTCCAGGTTTTCGCCTTGCCGACCGCTACTACCGACACATCGCCGACGCTGGCCTCGTTCACGCCAACGCCGAGTTCTTCTTCGCAGCCACGATGAAGAAGCCGCTGATGGACGACAAGGCCGCGCTAGAGCGCCTCTCGCGCTACTGGGTGGCGCGTTTCGGCGCATGGCCCGTGATGTGGACTCTCGCGCAGGAGGCGGACAACGACTTCTACGCCGAGCGCGGCGGACGCGACTACACGAGCGCCAACAACCCCTGGGTGGACGTTGCCGAGTTCATCCACCGCCACGACGCATACTCCCATCCACTTTCCGCCCACCAGGAGAATACCGGCCACACCACCGTCACCGGCCTTGGCACAAATCCCGACAAGAAGAGGATCAGCGGCAACGGCGTCTCCGCCTTCGTTTCTGAAGAGGTTGCCCGCCGCACGGGGCACGACTGGTGGGCCGCGCAGTGGAGTCCAAGCCTCGTCAAGACCGGCAGCCCTGAGGTGCCGAGCGACTACTGGGCCTCGCAGCGCCCCGCGGTGAACTACGAAGGGCGCTACTGCTATCTCTGGACGAAGGACTACGGCGCGCGCGCGCAAGGGTGGATTTCCTTCCTCAGCGGCTTCTGCGGCTACGGATACGGCGCCATAGACATGTGGCTTTACCTAAGCAACTATGACGTCAAACGCGACTCACATGACGGGGTGGAGAAGATAACCGTCGCCGACAAGGCCGTCCACTGGAGCACGGCCATCGAGTTCCCCAGCGCAATCCAGATGGGGCACATGAAGAAGTTCTTCACGTCGTTCGACTGGTGGCGCCTTGCGCCGATTCTCGGCGAGAAGAACGGCGACTTCCTGCCGAAGTGCGACGCCTGGCACGCGGCCAAGACCGACGGCGCCGCGAGGAAGTTCGCGTTCTATTTCCATTCGCGCGACGCGAAGAATCTGCTCACAGGCGCAATCACGTCTGCGCGTGGAGGGCGCACGTACACGGCGCGCTGGTTCGACACGTCGAGCGGCGAATGGTCGAAGCCGGTGAAGCTCGCGCGCGGAAAGGGCGGAGAATGCGCGCTGCCGCCAAAGCCGGACGCGCGGGACTGGGCGCTTCTAGTTGAGGAGGGGCTTGAGGGACCGTTCTACGCGCGGTTCAGTCCGGATGCGCCGAGCTGCCTCTACAAGTCCGGCGCGAAGGCGCGCGTGGAGGTGTGCGTCAAGGACAAGCAGGGCAACAGGCTCGAGAAGGGCGTAGTCGAAGTGTGGGCGGACGATGGATGGACGAACGTCGTGTGGCGGCGCAAGGTCGATCTTTCGAAGGAGCCTGCCGTCAAGATGGAGCTTTCGCGCGGCACGCCCGGATCGCTGCGCCTGCACGCGAAGGGCGTAGGCTTTTCCGTGCGCTCAGGCTTTGAGCGCGTGATATTCGACGCGGATCGCATCATGCCGCTCACCCCCAGCCCTGACGACTTCGAGGCGTACTGGCGCGGTGAGCAGAAGCGCCTTGAGCGCGAGGTGCCGATAGACGTGAAGAAGATTCCCGCGCCCGATCTTGACACAGCTTCGCACACGATGTTCCGCGTTAGCTTCGCCACGTTCGGCGGGCATAGGATATACGGCATTCTCGCCGTGCCGAAGGGCGAAGGCAGGTTCCCCGTGATCGTAAACGTGCCTGGCGCAGGTCCGGGCCAGCAGAGTCTCGGCGGCAGCATATTGAGGCCTGGCTGGATCACGCTGATGATGAACGTCCACGGCATTGCGCTCGACGGAACGCAGAAGGAGTACAAGGACCGTTTCAACAACTGGTTTAAATCCTACACGGGGCCTGCGTGCGAGCCTCGCTACCAGTACGTCGGCTACGCGCAGAGCCGCGAGGCGCCGTTCTACCACCGCACGATTCTGGGCATGACGCGCGCGTTGGACTGGCTTGCCGCCGAACCGTATGCGAATCCTTCGCGCTTCGTTTACTACGGCTGCAGCCAGGGCGGCGGGTTTGGACTCTACCTCTCGGCGATGTGGGGCAAGTTCGCGAGAACGGCGTCGCTCTGCCCCAACAAGTGCGACATGCTCGCGTTTCTGCACGGACGCGAACCAGGCAGCTCCCACATCAAGAACCAGAAGCCGGAGAACGTCGAGGCAGCCTGCCGTAACGCCGTCTATCACGACAACTGCAACTTCGCGCGCATGATCCGCACGCCCGTGTGGATGATGTACGGCACGGCGGACGACAATTGCCAGACGGTAGGCGGCATCGCCGCGTTCAACATGATCCCTTCAAAGGAGAAGAAGCTTTCCCTCCTGCCGGGCACTGGCCACGGATGGCACAAGCCCGCCGGCCTGGAAAAGTGGCTTTTTGCCGAGGACTAGTCCCAGGAAACGTCGACGCGCGTTGTTCGGGCGTTGCCGGGAGGACTGAAACGGCGTGGGGCGATACGAGCCGTCACCCAGAGTCCGTCTATGGCGCGGCAGGAGAAGTCGTCTCCAGAAAGACCTTCCAGGCGCGATGGGTCGGGCGTGGCGGGGCGGGTGAGCGAGATGAATAGAGGGGTGGACTGGCGCACGATGAATTCCACAGGCGGAGCTGGTGGCTGGGAGGCGAGCGCAAGAAGGTTCTCGGAATTGTTTTCTGGCGAGGCCACCATGCGCTGTACGCCGAGTTCGCAGAGCTGGGAGCGCGCGGCGGCGTTGAATGCGTAGAGTGTCCAGTCTGCCGTGATGTCCGCAAGGCCGAGCTGGCGCAGAATGCGCAGCGTGGCGAGGTCTGCGGCCTCCCATGCGGAGATGCCGGCCTTCGCCATGTGCTTGACGGCGC
>CAMIVJ010000229.1 GCA_946401765.1 uncultured bacterium
GAATGTTTGAGGTAACGAGGAACATGGGAGACTGGGACGGTGCAGCGAAACTCGAATCGACAGTCGTCATGGAGATGTCTGGTGATGATTCGTCCAAGATGCGATTTACGGTATTCCCCGGCGATAGCGCTGCGTCAAGGGCATTCTTGCGCGTGAAGGTGAAGTAGCATAAACGCGCGGGGACTGTCCCCGTTGGCCTATAATTCGCGTTCCGTGCCGTAATTTCACATGAGGCAATCGCAAAACCACGCACGTACGATGTGGCCGCCTCGGCCTTGCTGTAAGGGCGATGGCGCCCTTGCCACATCTGTTCTTGCAGCCGCTTCGCTAATCCGTCGCGACCGCAATGCCGGGTAAAATGTTGCCAATGTGAAAATGTTGCCAATGCCAATGTTGCCAGTTTCCAATTGGCCATTGGCAAATGGAATTGGATACTGGCAACAATGGCAACATTCCCATGCGCTCGTCAGAGCGGGCCATCTTGCGCCGTGCGCCAAGTTATGGTATCATTGTTTGTGAACAAATGCTAATCATAGTACGGAGCAGAATGACGATGAAGACTCTTTGCGGAACGGTTCTTGCCAAGATAGGCATGGCAGCGCTTGCGGCGTCTGTAGCATGGGCGGCCACGGCCGACGGGGACGCGCCTCGCCGCCCGATGGTGCTGATGGTGATGTTCGACGGCATGCGCGCCGACGCGGTCGAGGCCGCCGACATGCCGAACATCGCGAAGCTGAGAAGCGGCACGTGGCAGGCGGGCTACCGCTGCGCGTGGAGCCTGACCGGCCAGACAGAGCCTGTGGCGGCGCCCAACAGCGCGCCGAACCACGTCTCCATCGCCACGGGCGTGTTGGCCGCAAAGCACGGCGTGAGCGCGAACGGCCAGACCGCGAACGGCAACTACGCGCAGTACCCCACGTGGCTAAAGCGCGTCGTCGACGCGAAGGCCGGCGCGAAGGCGCAGTTCGTCTATTCGTGGGGCGAAGACGCAGGGCTTGGTCCGGCGGACGGCGTGACGTTCCTCAACAACGGCGACGAGGGGAACGCGGCGGCGCTTGCGGAACTGCTCGCCTCCGAGAACGCCCCCGATGCTACGCTCTACTTCATCGACATGCCGGACGCCGGCGGACACGGCAGCGGCTTCTATCCGCATTCGGCCGCCTACCTCGAGGCCCTCAGCACTTCGGACGGCTACCTCGGCGGCTGCCTCGACGCTATCAGCTCGCGCCCGACCTTCGACGAGGAGGACTGGCTCATCCTGGTCACGTCGGACCACGGCGGCTACGCGAAGTCGCACGGGCAGACGACAGGGCGGCAGGCGCACACTGTACCTGTGATCCTCGTGGGGCGCGACATCACGCCCGGCCGTCTGCCGGGGCTGCCGTACAACTTCGACATCACCGCATCCGCACTCGCCCACTTCGGGATTGATCCCGTGGCCGCGGGGCTCGACGCGACGCTGCGCGACCATGCGGCCGTAACCGACATCGCGCGGCGCCTGAGCGACGGCCTCAGCGTCTATATGCCGTTCAATGAATCAGCCACGGCAAATGCCGTACAGGATTCCGAAGTCGTCCCGACGGTCACCGGCTCTCCGGCCATAACCGGAAATGGATTTGTGGACAAATATCTCAACATTCCATCGGGGAGCTATGTGCGGCTGGGCGGCACGGAGGCGCTGACGTTCGAGGGCGGCGACAAGAGCTTCACGGCGATGATCTGGGTGAAGATGGGCGCTCAGACGGGTGATTCGGCGATCTTCGGAAACGAGGACTGGAGCAGAGGCACAAACAAAGGCGTGCTCCTCTGCGCCGCGCGCAAGCAGGATTCTTCGACGGCAGGCGTCGTACTCAATGTCGGCTCAGGCTCCGACCGGCAATACAACGGCACATTCGACTACGAGGCTTCTGACCGCTGGACGCTCTACGTCGTCACGCGCTCCGACGAAGGTGTGATCACGACCTATCAGGGGCGGAGCGACGGAACCCTCAACTGGGCGTCGGCTCCCTTCGACGCATTCGTGCTCAAAAGCGGCTATCCGTTCTGCATCGGCCAGGACGGCACGGGCAACTATGGGAAGAAGTTCGTGGGCGGCGTGGACGATTTCGCACTCTGGACGCGCTCCCTGACGCATGAGGAGATCCGCAGCATCTACTCGCACGGCCGCTCGGGAATGTGCCTCGGCGACATGCTGACGATCGACGCGAACGACGCCCCCACGCTTTCGGTGACCGCGAACGACGGCGAAACGGTGTCGCTCGCTTTCGGAGGA
Organism: uncultured bacterium; assembly: GCA_946401765.1. GTDB lineage: Bacteria > Verrucomicrobiota > Kiritimatiellia > RFP12 > UBA1067 > RUG572. Next base: position 2,273 of record CAMIVJ010000229.1, read on the forward strand.
CGGCGCACGCGGAATCTCCATCTGTGCGTCGCCTCGGGCGCTGTGGACGGCGAGGGCGACAAACATGCCTGGACCCAGTTCGAGACGGTCGCCGAGATCGCCCCCGAAACGGCCACCTACGACTACGCGATTCCGCAGGCGTTCAAGGATTCCGGTGCGAAATTCCGCTTCTTCCTCCTTCAGACTGATTCGCTTCCATACGCGCGAGAAGTCGCCTACGCGCATTCGCAGGGCGGCTCGCACATCGACACCGGCATCGCGCCTCGCCGCGATCTAACTGCCACTTTCGACCTGCTGCTCACCGAAGCCAACGGCACGTGGGACTGGATGTTCGGCGCCATGGGCACCGGCGACAAGAAGTCAAACTTCGGCCTTGCCCGCCTTACCTCCAACGGCTTCTGGCACATGGAAGTCTCGGGAAACAACGACAGGCCATTCGAATGCACTCTCAACGAGCGACACCACGCGACGTTCTCGCCGGTCTTGTTTACAGCGGACGACAATCGTCACGCTTCCGGCCTCGTCGCGACGTCATTCATCGAAAGCGGCTGGACGATCAACCTCTACCGCAACTTGAAGATGGGCGCCGCGTATGACCAGACGATGAAGGGCAGGTACTACTCCTTCAAGCTCGCCACGCCCCTCTGCACCGTGCGCGAGTTCGTTCCTGCGGTGGCGGAAGACGACACGGTGGGCCTCTTCGACGCCGTGACGGGGCGTTTCTACGCGAGCGCGGGCGATGCGCTCACTGCGGGCGAAGACTGCGACGCGGCGCGCTGCGGATGGGTGCGCGCCACCAGCGAGACCCTGAGCGCCGGCAGCAACGTGCCTTTGACCGCTCTCTGGACTGGCGCGGGAGACAATGCGGCGGATCTCGCCGATCCCGGGAACTGGGTGTGCAGGAATCTCGTCGGCGATGTGCTTGACGGCGCCGTTCCCACAGAAGACACCGCCGCCACCGTCGCGGGCGAGGCGGCCTTCGCGGTGCCTGCGGGAACGTCTTTAGTCTGCAAGTCGCTCACATTCGACGGCGTTCTACTGACCGCTGACGTCGACTTGCGCGGCCTTGACCTCAGCCTGGTCACCGGCGGATCGACGATCGACCTTCAGGGCAGGAATCTCATTTTCGCGAAAATCGACACCGCCGCGTTCACAATCACCGACACCTCGACGGACGCGGAGCATCCGGGCGTGCTGCACGTCGAGATCGGCGCGGGGATAGACTGCGTCAACCAGAATCTGCAGATCGACGGCAACCTCCGCCTGGTCAAGGAGGGCGAAGGCGTTCTGACTGCCATGAAGGCCGGTCAGACGTACAGCGGCGGCACGCGCGTCGCGGCGGGCGGCGTCAAGTTCGGCGTCACCAGCGTGAACATGCCTTTCGGCGCCAAGGGAACTACAATTGAAGTCGCGGCAGGCGCGTACGCAGACGCCTGGAGCCGTAACATCAACGAATACGCCTACCGCCTGGAGGGCGGAAAACTGATCAACACCCGCAACATCGCCGTAGGGGACATGATCTCGTCCGTCGGCAATATCACTCTCAGCGCCGATTCGGAGATGCCGTTCGACACGCAGAATTCCGTCTCGGCCGACAAGATAATCGTCAACGGCTCCGTGTGGGACCTCGGCGGCCACACGCTCACCATCGTGTTTCAGGGCAAGGATCCCGACCTCTGGTTCAGCAGCAACGGCAACAGAACGGGAGCGGCCAAACTCATTCTCAAGAACGGCACTGTGAAGACGCAGGGCAACGGCTGGTTCCACGACCTCAACACCGATGGCATTGAGGGCGGCAGCTACGATTTTGCGTCGATCCTGCGCCACTATGGCACTTCCACGGTGAGCAACCTGACGATACGCACGACGAGCAACGTGGTAGGGGGCGATGGAGTATACCGCGTCTATGGCACCTTCACGCCGCTTTCGCCCTACTGCAATAACGTGCTGATGCTCGATGGCTCCACGATCGACCTCTCCTCGAAGACGGGGGCGTGGTCGGCCACTTTCGTGAACAGCGACAACACCAGGAACACGACGTTCGACGCGGGCGCGTGCGTCACGATCGATCTGCATGGCCGAAGCGACCTTGCAGAGCTTGCGAAGTCCGACAATCCCTACGTCATCACGTGGAGCGCCGCGCCGGATCCGACGGTTAAGCTGGTGCCGGACAATGAGACCGCAAGCGCGTCCTTCTACATTGTGCCCGACGAGACGGGCGCAAAGCTGGTGCGCCGGCAGGGCACGCAGATCATCGTCAGGTGATCGGTCCGAAATCGCGGGGGGCACTCCCCTCGGCACTGGCATTGTGCGCGGCGCAATTTTTTCACGGGGGGCACTTTCATTCCGCCGCATATTTTGATATAATATACATTCCTTCGCCCAAAGACGGGGAAGGCACGGCAGAAAACCGCGATCAGAAACAAACCTAAACAAGTTCATAATTACATGGCCATTCGCAAACCCACGATGCCGGCCGAGAAGTCGAGCGTGTTCGCCGACTTCCTCAAGGAGCAGGCATCTTCGCAGGACCAGCAGTTCAAGCCCGGTTCCATTATCGAGGGAACCGTTTCCTCAATCAAAGACGGCGACGTGTTCGTCGACATCGGCTACAAGAGCGAGGGCATCGTCTCCCGCGACGAGTTCGGCGCCGATGCCGAAGTGAAGCCCGGCCTCAAGTTCCAGGTGATGCTCCAGCAGCTCGAAGACGACAAGACCGGCATGGTGCGCCTTTCCAAGAAGGCGGCCGACGACCTCATCCGCTGGCAGAAGGTGCTCGAGCAGTACACCGAGGGGTGCATCGCCAAGGGCACGATCCGCAGCGCGGTGCGCGGCGGCCTGCTCGTTGACGTCGACGGCGTGGAGGCTTTCCTCCCCGGCAGCCAGGTGGACGTGTCGCCCACGCGCGACCTCACGCCCTACATCAACCAGACCTACGATTTCAAGGTCATCAAGATCGACAACAGCCGCAAGAACATCATCGTGAGCCGCCGCGAGCTCATCGAGGGCATGATGGC
>CAMIVJ010000230.1 GCA_946401765.1 uncultured bacterium
GTGAGCCACGGCTGCAGGTCCTCCACGCCCTTGAGCCCCTCGCGCTTGATGTGCGCCTGACACCGCGGGCATCCCTTCCAGAAGTTGCGCGGACACTCGTCGCCGGCGATGTGGATCACGTCGGACGGAAACAGCTCGCACACCTTGTCCAGCACCTTCTCGGCGAAGCGTATGCACTCCGGATTGCCGACGCACATCACGCTCTTGTTTTGGGCGCGGTCGGGACTGTCGCAGCGGAACTGCGGATAGGCGCGCAGGGCCGCGCCGAAGTGGCGGGGCATCTCGATTTCGGGAACGACCTTGACGTGACGCGTCGCCGCGTATGCGACGATCTCCCGGATGTCCTGCTCGCTGTAGTAGAACGGCTGGAGCTTTTCGCCGTACACGAACCCGGAGCGTCCCCTCACGACGCCCTGCTTGACGAGTTCTGGGAATTCGGGGATTTCGACCGTCCACCCCTCGTCGTCCGTGAAGTGGATCTGCAGCACGTTGAGCTTGTACCACGACATCTCGTCGATGACGCGCAGGATGGCGGACTTGCCGAGGAAGTGGCGGGCCGTATCCAGCAATACGCCGCGCCACTTGAACTTCGGTGCGTCAACGATCTCCGCGCACGGATAGATTTTCTGCTTCGTCTTCGGATCGACCTTCTCGATCTGCGCAAGCGTCATGCGGGCGTAGAACGCGCCCGCGTCGTCTGAGCAGCGGATCGTCACGCCGCCCTTCGTGATCGAAAGCTCGTATCCCTCCGGCGGGATGGACGCCACCTTCTCGATCTTCGGCGCGCCTTTGAGACGGCACTCGCCGCCAGTCACGGACATCTTCTGCGGCGCGGGGATGATCGCAAGCTTCTCCTCCGGCACTGGCTCGAAGGAAATCTTGTCGAGCAATACCGCGTTCGCGTTCTTGTCGCCGTTCTTGTTCAGTCCTCCTGGGGCGATCCAGAAGTACTCGCCGTCGTTCGGGACGAACGTGCAGATGTCGTACCAGGCGTAGTCCGGGCCCACGTCATTCGTCCGCCGGACCGCGTACCCCGCAGTCTTCCACGTCCGCTCGTCGAACACGCCCGCCGAGAACGCGTTTCCACTCGCCGTCCCGGTCCTTTCGCAGCGCACACGCGCACGCACGCGGTACTTCACGCCGGGTTCGAACGCGATGCGGTTCATCATCAGCATCACGCACCATTCGTAATGCGAGTTGAACATCTTGACGGCGCGTCCGTCGCTCGCAAGCGGATCCTCCACGAACTCGCCGAATTCGCCGGGTCTGTCGAGGGTCAACGCGCTTTCCTGGAGCTCGCCGCAGAACGGCGTGGGGGAAAGGCGCACCGGCGCGTCAGGCGATCCTGCGACGATCCGCCACACGATCGAGCGGCGGCGCAGAACTTCCCTGCGGGCGGCGTCCGCGCCGTTCAGTTCGGCGGGAATGCGCGCGAGCAGCGACTTCGCGAGAGTGCGCTGCTCTGCCAGCTTGCCGCTCTCCGCGACGAACGGGCTTTTTCTCATCCAGAGCAGCCTTTCGCCTTTCTGCGGTTCGGCGAGCATGGCTGCCAGCTTCGCAGAATCCGCCTCGAACGCGGCATCTGCCGCCCTTGCGTTGCCAATGGAAGCCATCGCCGCCAGCAGCATGCAGGCAGACATTGCCATCTTGATTGTCTTCATTTTCTGCATTCCTTGTTGAGATTGTGTCCCTGGTGTACAGCCCACCCAGTTGCGGGAGTTCTACGTCGCGCCCCAAGAACTTTTCCTGTATTGCCCTCACGAAGCACATTATACAAAACAATCGATCTGATGGTCAACCTGAAAGCACCCCGGATTTGACGCGCAATCATCCCTGTGGCGCAGCGGGCACTTATTATGCTATACTAGTTCCATGCAAACAACAGACTATTTCACCGACGAAATCAAACGCGAGTACTTCGAGCTTCTCAAGTTCGAGACAGTGGGGGCCGACCCCATGAAGCTGCGCGAATGCGTAAACTGCGCAATGTGGATCAAGAAATGGCTCGCCTCGATGGGCTTCTCCGGCGAGCTCATGCAGGCGCCTGGCATGCTAGGCACGCCTCCTGTGCTGTTCGCGGAGCGCAAAGGCGCCGAGGGCGCGCCCACGGTGCTCTTCTACGGACACTACGACGTACAGCCCGCCGATCCGCTCGAGGAGTGGGAGACGCCACCCTTCGAGCCCACGCTCAAGAACGACGGCCGCGTGTACTGCCGCGGCGCGCAGGATGACAAGGGCCAGTGGTTCGCCTTCCTCTGCGGAATGCGCAGGTTCCTGGCCACCGGCACCCACGCCCCCACCATCAAAATCGTCCTTGAGGGACAGGAGGAGTCCGGCTCTGGCGCTCTCGCCGCTCTCGCCCCCACCATAAAGGAGAAGCTACACGCCGATGTGATGCTTGTGTGCGACACTGGCGCGGCCGCCGACCTTCGCCCCGCGATCATAGCAGGTCTGCGCGGAGTGAGCCACTTCACCGTTCGCCTCGAAGCGGCCGCGCATGACCTCCATTCCGGACAGTTCGGTGGCATTGCCCCCAATCCAGCACAGGGCATGGCCGAACTACTCGCCTCGCTGCACAACCCCGACGGCTCCATCGCCGTCAAGGGCTTCTGCGACGGCATCGAGCCCCCCACAGAAGAAGAGCGCGCCGCCGCTGAGGCCGCCGCGCTGAGCGAAGAGCGCTATGTGGAGGACATGGGCTGCCCTCCCGTCGGCGGCGAGGCAGGTCTCACCATCACGGAGCGCAACTCATTCCGTCCCACAATCGAAGTGAACGGCATACACACAGGATACGGCGGCCCTGGCTCCAAGACCGTCATTCCCGCCGGAGCCCTCGCGAAGCTCTCTATGCGGCTTGTTCCCGGCCAGCATCCCGACAGAGTGATGGAATGCGTGACCCGCCATCTGGAACGCCACACGCCGCGTGGAATGAAGCTCTTCATCGAAGACCTATCTGGAGAAGCCGCGGGATTCCGCCTTCCTCTCGCCTCCCCTGTGTTCCGGCTGGCGGCTAGCGTGCTCGAGGAAATGGATTCGCGCGGACCCGTCTTCCAATGGGACGGAGCCTCAATTCCAGTAGTCTCAGCCCTTCGCGTCGCATCAGGCGCTGCGCCGCTTCTCGTAGGCTGGGGCCAGCCGCAGGACCGCATCCACTCGCCAAACGAGTCATACGGCCTCGACCAGTTCGCCCGCGCAATGGAATGGGGTGAGAAAATCCTCGCCGCGCTTTGATCCCCATGGGGACTGTCCCCGATTCCCCAAGATGATTATGGGGACATTCCCTGAGGGTGATTAGATAAAACTAAAAGAAACGGTCGGGCATTGTGCCCGACCGCATCTTTTTGGTCTCACACGGCTTAAAAGCCGCAAGAGCGAATTACTTCTTGTCGCCCTGCTGAGCGCGAGGACCACGGGGGCCGCCGCGACGACCGCCCTGTCCGCCAGGACCCATGCCAGGACCACGGCCACCCATGCCAGGACCCATGCCGGGGCGCATCGGACGGCTCTCGAGATAGATCTTCTCGATCTTCTCCATGGTCTCCTTGGCCTTCTCCTGAGAAAGACCGGCCTCGACGAGCGTATCCACGATCTTCTTCTGAGTAGCCTCGTGGCGTGCCTTCATGTCAGCGCGGAACTTCTCCATGCGCTCCTTGCGCTGCTCGGGCGTGAGCCTCTGGAATTCACCGCGACGGGGTCCCTCGCGCCTGGCGGGGGGAGTCTGGTTATCCTGCGAGAACGCGCAGAGCGCGCCAGCGAGGCACAGAGCCATCATGATCTTCTTCATTTCTGTTTTTTTCCTTTCTTGGTTTGTCGTTGTTGTTGGAAGAGATTTGGTCCTCCACTATAAAGTATGCGAAGAAACCGAAAAATACACATGAAAAAGTGTAAAATAAAAATCACTCTTCTTGACATTCTCCTTGTTTTTCCACGCTGTGAACCAGAAGTGACGCCAAAAGCATGAACATCGCCGGAATAAACGAAATTGAAATACGGATGAAAAGAACGGTATAAAATGAAAATTCTGCGGCATGGGCCTCTGATGCGGGAACAAATCCGGCGAGGGAAAGCCCGCATCCGAAAAGAGAGCTGCCTGCAGCGGAGGCCGTCTTGTTGAGAAAACAGGCAAGACCGAATACAAGCGCCGTTGCCATGCCGCCCGAAGTGTCGGCCACGCGCGCGAGAAGCGTCCAGAAAAGCGCGATCGCTGGTGCATACACCACGCAACGCATGGCACACACAGCAAGCAGCGACGCGGCGGATGACGCCGGAAGGAAGAAGTACACGCACGAAAGAAGCGCCGCGCCGGCGTATGCGGCAGACGCCACGCGCACCGCCGCGAAGCGCCTTGTCACTCGCGCAGTGAGAAACAGAACCGCGCACGCCGTCGCCGCCTGCGAGACGAAGCCGTACGTGGGATACCCTATGCTGCATCCATCTGCAACATACTTGAAGTAGTACACGAATCCGTTGGACGAAAATCCGCCCGCAAGAGAATGCGCAACGCCCGCGAAGAGAACAGCCTTTGCGCCAGGAGTGCGCAGCACGGCCGGAAGCGCCGCACGCACCGGCACTCGCTCTCTCGACGCCGGCTCCACCCTCTCGCGAGGGAATATCCCGGAAACCAGCATAAGCGGCAGCGCTAGGACCGCATACACAAGCGACGTTAGCAGCCACCCGCGTTCCACGCCACCCCACGCACCGAAGAACTCCGCCAGAGGGAGCGTGCACACCGATACGACGGTACCTCCCGCAAGCGCCCCCACAACTCGCCACGAGGCTATCGACGCACGCACGTGCTCGCTTGCGCTCATCACGCCTCCAAGTGCGCTGTAGGGCGTGTTCTGAAGCGACACGAGAAGCATGAACACAGCAAGCGTAGCCGCCGCGTATGAAGCCTTGACCCATTCGCCGCCCGGCGGCGAGACGTACACAAGTGCGAACATTACGGCGAGAGGGATGGCCGCGCCGGCCACCCATGGACGGAAGCGCCCGAAGCGCGTGCGCGTGCGATCGGCGAGAAGCCCGGCAGGAACGTCGAAGAGCGATCCTGCCGCACGCGCAAAGAAAACCACGCCACCTGCGATGGCGGCGCCAAGTCCAATCACGTCCGTAAAGAAGAAAAGCTGGAACTGGTACACCACGTCCAGCATGAGGCATAGCCCCATGTCGCCTACGGCATAGGCCAGCTTTTCCCCTTTGCGAACTTCCATAGTCATTTAATACAGCGATGTCCACCGGCGCATGGCCAATGGACATCGCTTGTCTCATCCATGGAGAACCGC
>CAMIVJ010000231.1 GCA_946401765.1 uncultured bacterium
GGAAATCCTCGACTGGCTCAACGGCCTGAAGGAGACCAGGAAGATCCTCCGCGAACAGAAGTCCGGCCCCATCAACGCGCAGAACCTCACCGACTGGCGCTCGTCCGGATACAGGGACTGGCTCGACGACCAGGACCGCGCCGACCGCATCCGCCGCCTCGCCGAGGTCTCGCAGACCCTCGCCACCGCCGCCGGCGGCAACGCGGCGGGCGTCGGCTGCAACATCGCGACGGCGAAGATCATGGACATCCTCGAGGCCGCCGACGAGGACCAGGTCGCCGACCTCGCCACCGCCCTCGTCAAGCTCCGCGCCTCCGAGAACGCCGCGCAGAAGGTCGCGCTCGCCGAGGAGAAGAACGCGATCCAGAAGGAGCAGCTCGAGCTTTCCCGCGCGAAGTTCGAGCGCGACACCACGCGCCTCTTCATCAAGTGGGCGCAGAGCAAGGACGCCCTCGCGCTCGCCACCGACAAGCGCCTCGGCTCCGACGAGAAGACCGAGCGCCTCGGGCGGCTCATGTTCGGCGACCTCTGGGAAAGCGACAAGTGAAAGGCCGCCCGCCATGCCATCCCCAGCCACCGCCAATAGATTTGATGGCCGATCTGTGATCGGCCAGTCCCCCGTCATCCAGATGCGCTCCGGCCAGCGGCGGCTCTTCCAGCTCGTCGAGCAGTACCGGCTCCTCGGCTTCATCGCCCGCCGCCAGTACGGCAAGACCACCACCTGCGCGAACATCGCGCTCATGAAGATGATGAAGCACCGCGACCACACGGTCATCTTCGGCTCCGCCAAGCTCAACCTCTCGCGCGAGATCGTCCGCAAGGAGGCCGCAGTCTTCGAGAAGGCGATCTCGGCGGCGATGGCGCGCCTCGAGGAAGGCAAGGTGCAGCTCGCCGACGACAAGACCGGCCGCAGCGTGAGCGGCCTCACGCACGACGACTTCGCCGACCTCTTCGAGCATTCGCGCCTGGAGTTCCGCTACTACCACACCCGCTCATCCTACTCCCGCACGAAGGTGGTCGCGCTCCGTCCGGACACCGTCGGCGAGACCGGCGACCTCATGTGCGACGAGGTGGGCCGCATCGGCAACTGGAAGGACGTCTGGGAGGCGGTCGAGCCGATCGTCGCGTCGAACCCGCAGTTCCGCATCCTCCTCCTCACCACGCCGCCGCCCGACGACGCCCACTACTCCTTCGAGCAGCTTGCGCCCCCGCCGGGAATGCAGTTCCCCGTCTCGCCTTCCGGCAACGTCTATGAATCCGTCAAGGGCGTCACCTGCCTGCGCGTCGATGCCTGGGACGCATACGCCGACGGCGTCGCGCTCTACGACACCAAGACCGCCCAGCCGGTCACGCCCGAGGAGTCGCGCCGCCGCGCGTTCGACAAGGACGCCTGGGACCGCAACTACGGCTGCCTCTTCATCACCGGCGGCTCCGCAGCCGTCGGCCTCATCAAGCTCATGGAGGCGATGGAGCGCGGCGAGCGCGCCGGCTGCGTCTATGCCGAGGATGATCTGCCTACCGGCTGGGAACGCCTCTTCGATCTCTCGCAAGGTCCCATCGGCATCGGCGGCGACCCCGCCACTACCGAGGGCGAGAAGTCCAACCCGTTCGGCATCGCCGTCACGCAGCGGATCGATGGCCGCTACGCCGCGAAACTGATACTCTCCTTCAAGTCGAAGGATCCGAAGAAGCCGAAAGCCATCCTTTACGAACTCTGCACGAAGCTCAAGCCAAAGGCCGTCGCCATCGACGCCACGAGCGAAGTGTACTGGGCCACGGAGGTGCGCGAGATGCTGGAGGGCATTTGCCAGGTCATCCTCCTCAAAAGCTCCGAGCGCCTTGACTTCATGGGCGAGCGCGTCCTTTACAAGACCTACCTCGGCCAGCTGCTCGTCAACGCGATCGACGAAGGCCAGATCGACCTGCCAAACGACTTCAACGTCAAAGACGACTTCCGCCTCGTCAAGAAGATGAAAGGCGGTTTCGACAACACCCTCGACGCAGCCACCGGCCGCCACGGCGACCTCTTCGACGGCACGAAGAATTCCCTCCACGCCCTCATTGAAGGCACGGAAGAGGCCAAGGCCGATGCCGTCCAGATCGGCGCCCGCGTTGCGTCAATATCGGAGCGGGCGGCTTCAGCCGCCCCCTCCCGCCTCACCATGCTCCCGCCCCCCGACGACGGCCCCTCTACCCCAACCCTCAACTCCTAGTCCTGATGGCCGGGCTTGCCCGGCCAGAAAGAAAGGCCCCCATGAAAAGTCCATACTTCCAGAACGCTTCCGTCACCCTCTACCACGGCGACTGCTTCGAGGTCATGCGCGAGCTGCAGGGGCCGTTCGACGCCGCCATCACCGACCCGCCGTATGGCATCACACGATGTGCCTGGGATTGCAAAATCGACCTCGAAGCGTTCCACGAGGGAATTAGGAATGTCTTAAAGGGCAATGCGCCCGTTCTGATTTTCGGCGTGATGCCGTTCGCGTGCGATGTTATCAATGCCAACCGCCGCGAGTTCCGCTACGAGATCATCTGGCGTAAAACACAGGCGCTAGGATTCCTAAACGCCAAAAAGATGCCGCTTCGCGCCCATGAGAACATCCTGGTGTTCTACCGGCGGCTCCCAACCTATAACCCGCAGAAGCACCAGAGCCCAACGCCGGTTACGCATCGCGTCCACGGCGGGAAGAATGGCAAACTCTATGAGCGGTATGTGGGCCGGGCACGCACAAATAGCGAATGGAAAATAAAGGGCGGTTTCTATGGGCCGGTTGGGCGCACGAGGCCGGGGAAAAATGGTCTTGCTCAGGAGCGTTTCAACTTCCGCCCGTCCCGTGATCCACTTGAATACGTGTATTATGATACCGGCACGCGCTACCCGCATGACGTGGTCGATTTCAGCAACTGGAACGGAGCGGGTTTCTGCAATAAGAATGTCGTCGGTCATCCAACGTCAAAACCGGTCCCTTTGCTCGAATACCTCGTCCGCACCTACACCAACGAGGGCGAAACCATCCTCGACCCGTTCGCGGGCTCTGGCACGGCGGGGGTAGCGGCGATGCGCACAGGGCGCAGGGCCGTGTTGATCGAGCTTGAGGAGAAGTACTGCGAACTGGCCGCCAAGCGGCTTGAAGCGGAATCCATTGGAAAGGAACCCTGAAATGAAAAACGGAAAAACCAACGTCGACCAGATCACCAACCTCGATCCCCGCCGCGAGCTGCCGAGCTTGGTCCGCTACCTCTCCGCAGACCGTCTCATGGGCATCGTCGAGCAGGCGCAGAACGGCGACACCCGCGAGCTCTTCGCGCTCTACCGCGACGTCATCTCCAACGACAACCAGGTGCGCTCCGAGTTCATGAAGCGCAAGATCGCCGTCCTCGGCGATCCGGTCACGGTCATCCCGTTCAAGAAAAACGACCCCGCCGACGTCGCCGCGAGCGACCTCTGCGACGACGTGATCGACAACGCCACCTTCGCGGATGCGCAGTCGTGGCTGATGAACGCCACGCTCTTCCCCGTCGCCGTCGTGGAGAAGGTGTTCGCGCCGCTTCCCGGTGGCGGTTTCGCGCTCAAGGCGCTCGTGCCGGTCCACTACCAGCTCCTCGATTACTCGCAGGGCGCGATGCGCATCTTCGACGTGGACGACACCGGCACGCCGCTCCACACCTCCCACGAGGTCACGCCGGAGCGCTACATCGTCCACCGCTGCGACCTCATGCCCGTGCCCGACAACTGGGGCGGCGCGATGCGCTCCATCCTCTTCTGGTGGCTGCTGCGCACGATGTCGCGCCAGTGGTGGGCCGATCTCCTCGAGCGCTTCGGCGTCCCGTTCCTGAAGGGCAAGTACTCCGATGATAAGGGCAAGGCCACGCTCGAGCGCGCGTTCCGGCTTGCCGTGCGCCTCGGCGCGATCGTCGTCGCGAAAAACACCGAGGTCGAGATCGTCCAGGCCGCGAACGGCGACTCCTCCAACAGCCACGAGCGCTTCATCACCATCTGCAACCAGGAGATCTCGAAGCTCATCGTCGGGCAAACCCTGTCCTCCAACGCCTCGCCCACGGGAGAACTCGGCGGAGGCACGGCGAACCTCCAGGGAGAAGTGCGGGATGACATCAGAAAAGCCGATGCCAAGTCCCTCGCCGCGACGCTCCGCGGCCAGCTCTTCGAGCAGCTCCTGGCAATCAACGGCCATACGGGCCGCGCGCCGAAGATCCTCTTCGGCTCAGAATCCGCCCGCGAGCAGACCGCCACCCTCACCGTGATCGGCAAGCTCCATGAAGCCGGCCTCGAGCCGGATGATGATGCCCTCAATACCCTTTCTGAGCGCATAGGCTTCGGCATCCGCCGCGCAGCCATCCCCCAATCCCCGATGCTTCCCTTTTCGGCTCCCTTATCGGGGTGGCGACCCTCCGTGGCCGCAGCTGATGGACGGGCCACCGAGCCCGTCCCCTCTTGCTGTCGTACGCTTGCTGTCACCCAGCCCGTCCCCCTCTCCGCAGCCGATTCCGTTGAAGACCGCCCGGCCGCCACCCGCGCCGACGACCTTGCACGGGCCTTCGCCGCCGACCTTGCGCCGCTCCAGTCCGTCATCGCCGCGTCCACCTCGCCGGAGGATTGCATCCGCCGCGTCGAAGCATGGATATCCCAGCACAATCCCGCCAACGCCGCCGACGTGATCGAAAAGGCGCTCTATGTCTATTCCATGGCCGGCGCCCGCTCCGCCCAGCGTCCCAAGTCCTGATGGCCGAGCTTGCTCGGCCGGGGAGCCTTCAAAATGATACGCATCGAGATCGCGTTTGAGCAGCGCAACACAACCCTTTTTGCAACGCTGTGGCGCGACCCGCCGAAGGATGCCGCGCCAATGGAGCGTGACGCTCACGATCGCATTTGGAACGCCTTGACCAGGTTCTGCGAGACAAACAAAATAGCCCTACACACCACCGCGACGCCCAGCACGCCCCAACCCAAACCAAAACTTTCCGCGCAACCCTAATGCGCTTTCCCTGCCCAAGCCCCATTCTCTCCCCGCCACATCCGTCATTTTCCCCAGTAAAATCAACTCTTTTCAAGCCTCATCAAGCCTATTCAACCTCCATCAACCCTCCGCCATTTCTTTCTATAGTAGGTGAGGCGCCGCCCTTCGGAGGCGCGGGCGGCGCGTAGGCGCTGCGGGCCTGGACGGATCGGTCGCCCGTCACCGGCAGGCTCTTGCGCGTGCCGTGCATCGCCACGACGAACGGATCCGGCACGCCGGCTGTCCGCGCGGCCCGACG
>CAMIVJ010000232.1 GCA_946401765.1 uncultured bacterium
CAGGAAGGCGCTCATGGGCGCTCTCCCCGCCTACGGCAGGCACGAGAAGACCTTCGAAGACGGCCGCAACATCCACGGCCGCGGCCACGCCACGCGCGTGTTCGTCTTCGCGAACGTCCTCGGCAACATCATGCGCGAGCGCGGCGTCAGCGTGGACATGGGTTCGCTCTCCATCTCCGCCGCCGGCCACGACATGGGCCGCAAGGGCAGCGGCACCGACCACTGGGAGAAGGAATCCGGTCAGCTCGTCGCGAATCTCGCCGAAGAGACCTATCCCGGCGCCTACGGAGACGAGTGGAAGACGCAGACCAATCTCAACGTCTCCGCCGGCCACGGCGCGTCGGCCGACGCCCAGCGCACGGTCGAGGGTCTTCTCATGAAGGCCGCCGACTCGCTCGACTACACGCGCGTCGCGCCGCTTGAGGCGAATCGCTTCCACTTCCTCGAGAAGACGCTGAACGTCGGCGGCGTCCACGTCATGCAGGACGACGCCCTCCGCAAGGCGCTCATGCACGAGGCGGCGCTCCTCACCAAGGCGACCTCCCCCCTCGCCGCAAACCGCGAGAAGATCATCCGCCTCAAGGAGAGCGACGACAAGCAGAAGGTCCTGCAGGGCGAAGCGCTGGAGGCGGACGTCACGGAAGCCGAAAGAAAGCTCGCACAGCTCTCCGACCAGGAGGTCGTGGACCGGATCGAAGCGGAAATCCGCGACAATCCCACCAAATACCCGCTCCTCAACAAATACTACTTCTACGACCAAGAGTAGCCCCCGATTTTCAGCCTTTCAACCTTTCAACTTTTCAAGAAGTCACACAAAGTTATGGCAATCAATCTCGCGAACCTCAACATCTCGCTCGACCAGTTCCAGAAGATGGCGACGGGCGACTATAACGCCGGCGAAGTGGCGCTCAAGAGCGAATCCAAGCTCACCAAGATCAACAACCACGTCCACCGCCTGAGCGCGAACACGAAGTCGATTTCCCATGAGGAAGTCCTGGCGATCAAGAACGCCTTCATGAAGGCGCTTTCCGCGAACGGCGTGGACATGGCCGAAATCAACAAGATCCGCAAGGAGCTGGGGCTGGCGCCCGACGAGACGGCGCCGAAGGCGCTGGCCGGGCGTTCGCTCAAGCCGCTGTCGCGCCAGCAGATCCGCGACATCATCGACCGCAACGCGGGTACCATCAACGCCTCGCGCGCCGAACGCGGGCAGAAGGCGTTCAAGACGTCGGCGCAGATCTACGGGACCAACCAGACCACGCTGCACAACCTCGAGCAATACCGCCGCGCGGCGAGCGACTCCGTCCGCCGCACCATGATGGAGTCGGAGGAAATCGCGAATTTCCAGAAAATCATCGAGGGCGATGCGTCGGAGGTCGCCGACGAGGACCGCCGCGAGATGCTGAAAACGATCCTCGCGCAGCGCGACGCGATCGTCGCGAAGGCGAAGGGCAACCCCGAGGCCGAGGGGAATTGCGTCCTGGAATACACGACCGAAAACGGGCAGAAGATCCTGTTCGCGAGCTCCAAGAGCGAGCGCGAGACCATCCGGATGCTCGACGAGGCGTATCTCCTCCTGGCCGGCGGCACGAATCTCAAAAAGCGCAACGCCGCGATTGCGTTCTGCCTGACCACCTCGGTCGGGAAACCGATTCCGTTCGAGATCAAAGAGATGGCCGATTCCGTCCGGGCGGAGGCGACGGCGGTTTTCGGCAAGGGGGCGGTGGCGCAGGCGGACAAGCCCGTCTCCCGCCTGGTGAAAGACTCCACTTTGCGCGAGGATGTGGAGAAGATGACGGAGGAAGGAAAGGCCGTGACGGCCGACAACCTCCGCGAGGTCTACCGCGCGAACTGCTTCAGGCAAAGCGCGTTGAACCTGGTCGAGACGACCGTCGAAGGATTGCTGCGCGAAATGGGCCGGAAGACCTCCGACTGCGCGGACATAAGGGGGGATCTGGAAAAAATCATGCCGGAGACGTTCCGCGCCCTCGCGGAGGCGAAGACGGCGGACGAGGCCAAGGCGATCCTCGACGGCGCGATGGGCACGATCCGCGAGACGACCGCCAAGGCGGCGGCGGCGATCGATGCCAAAGCAAAGCTCAAAGACTTCATGAACGAGGCGTTCGCCAAGGAAATCGGGGTGAAGTGGAATCCGGCGAACGGGGAACTCGCCTCCTTCGAGTACCTGGCAGCCACGCAGGGCGATGCGCTCAAGACCGACATCCTCATGGGAAAGGTCAAGGCCGGCACGCCCGAAGAAATCACGGCGGAGTTCAAGAAACTGGCGCAGAAGACGGCGCATGCGCACGCGGAATTCCTGCGCGGCGCCGACGCCCTCGGGCTTTCCGGCGACGCCGTCGACCGCGTGAAGCAGCATTTGCTGGGCATCAACAGCTTCAAGCGCCTCGACCTGGCCAAGGCCAAGGCGCTTGCCGGGGAAATCGACGTCAAGCCGCTGGCGGACGCCTTCGCCGCCAAGGCGCCGATGGCGAAGATCTTCGAGGAAATCGGCAAATTGCACGCAAGCGCGGAGTCGAAGATCCCGGCACTCTACGCGGGTGCCCGCGAAATCGGCGCGGACGAAAAGATCAAGGGCGTGCCGCTGCTGCTTTTCATGGCGCTGGACAAGGCTCCGAATCTCGCGGTGGATCTGGAGAAGTTCCTTGCGGGCGGCGACGTCCGGAACGCGATCGGCCACGCGAACGAAGGGAAGCTCCCGGACGGCGTGACCCAGGTGGACACGTACATGGGCCGGACGCCCCTCACCCCCGCCCAGCTCGCCGCCACCCTCGGCAAGCCGGACATGCAGCCGCTCTTCGCGCAGGCGCTCATGAAGGCGGCGGACGAAGCCGGCCTCGCGCAGCTGCCGCCGGAGAAGAAGCTCGCCGCCTTCGGCGCCGGCACGGCCGCCGGACGCATCCTGCGGGAAGCCCTCGCCGCGATGCCGAAGGACATGTCGCCCACGCCGAATTTCCTCTACGGCATCGCGCGCGGCGCGGCCAGGGGAATCGACGCCGCAGGGCTTCGGTCCATCAACGAGACGGCGAAGCGCTTCGCGCAGGATGCGGCCATGCAGGAGAAGGTCCTTGCGGCCGGCTACCACAAGAGCGAGCTCCCGATGCTCGCGGACGCTTTCGCGTTCATCAAGTCCGCGACCGGCTGCAGCGACGCGGACGCGCTCACGAAGACGCTGGACCCGGCCAGCTCCGAGCGCCGCCTTTTCCAATACGGCGGGCGCTTCACCGCTTCAGCGGACAATTTCAAGGCGGGCCTGAAACTCATGGATTCCTTCAAGACGTGGTTCGAGAACACCGCCGCCAACGTCAAGTCCAAGAATTGCAACACGCTCACCGAAAAGAACGCCGGCAGCACGTTCCTCACGAAAGAGGGGCTCAAGGGCTTCGAGAAGTTCGTCTTCGAGGACATTGCGATCGACCCCGCGTTCGACCTCGCCGCGCCCGACCCGGAGAAGGCGTTCGGCATCGAAAACAACAAGGCGATGAACTTCTTCGCGCGCGGCAACGGCTCCGGCTGCACGGGCACCGTCGCGCAGCTCTCCCCCGAAAAGCGCCAGGTCGTCTATGCCGTGTTCGCCGCGCTCGAACCGCCCTCCCCCCAGCCGAAAGGCGCCACGAACGTCGCCGCCAACTCCGACACGCTCTCGAGAATCCTGCGGCATTTCGACGAAATCGTGGAACTCAAGAACGCCGGCAAGCTCGACCGCACGCACATCAACGCCGTGCTCGTGCCGGACCTCGAAATTCCGCCGGACGCCTCCTCGCACGACGTCAACGACGTCTTCATGAACAAACTCTACAAGAAGTACAGCACGAACCAGGGCAAGCTCATGGAGGTCTCGAACTACATCGAGCGGAGCGGTTGCACCCTCGCGGAGGCGCTGGCCGCCGCCGAGGGCAAAGGCCCCAAACCCAAGACGCTGCCCGACTACTCGCCCACCACGATGAAGATCGAGGAAATCGACGGCACGACCAAGGGCGGACGCAGCCGCATGCTGGGCGACTTCGTGCGTCCGGAAAACCCGAAATACCTCGACGGGACGCGCATCCTCGGCGAGGAACAGAACCACTTCACCGTCAAAATCGGACAGGAGACGTTCACCGCCGACGGGAAAAACGGCGGCGCGGGCAACGCCGTCATCGCCGACAGGATCGAGACCCTCTGCGGCAAGGTCCACGTGAGCCAGGCGTCCAGCGTGATGCGCGCGCTTTCGCAGGCCGCGCACCAGCCGCTCCTGCCGCTGTTGCCGGAGCAGGGTATCCAGGGCGGCATCGGCACCGAGCACATCCCGCTCACCTACACCCTCTCGCGCAACGACGAAACCGGCGCCATCACCATCCGTTACTCCGAGCCCGAGGGCATGCCCGTCAAGTTCCACTGGGAGACCACCGTCGCCCTCGACGGCTCTTCCACGTCCACCCCCATCCAGTTCACCGAAACCCTCGAGGAGTCCGGCAACAAGGCGCTCGCCAAGACGGCCGGCGGCACCAGCCCCGCCGCCAAGACGATGCAGAACTTCATCCTCGACGCCTCGGGAGCCCAGGAAAACGCCCCCGTCATGGAGAAACTCGGCCGCTTCAACGCCAAACTCCAGGAAGAGACCCGCAAGGACCTCGTCAACACCTTCGCGTTCCTCGTCAACAAGCACCTCGTCAAGAAAGACGGAGGCGGCAACCGCACCGAGGACTTCGACTGCGTGCACTACCAGTTCAACCGCGACGTGGTGGCCGGCGGAATGACCGTCAACCTGCCGGGAGGCGGCAAGGTCTCGACCGACAACTACGAAACCGCGCGCGACCAGCTCGTCCAATTCATCACGGGCGACGACAAGGCCACCTACAAGGCCGCCTCGGCCAACGTGAAGAAGCAGACGGGCCTTCTGATGTCGATCGTCACGCAATACGCTCCGAGCATGGTCAAGAACGGGTTCATTTCCACCCTGCAAAAGGCCGGGCATGAATACAATCTCACGGGCGGACGCAAGGAAGCCCCAAACCCCTTCCAAAAACCCCTGACCTGGACGCTCGGCAAGGCGGAGGACGGCTCGATCAAGGCTTCGGTGACCATCACCGAAGGCATCGGCTTCCTCTTCACCGCCCAGGGCCAAACGAAAGTGGACGACACCGCCAGCTACGAAGAAACCACCCTCGACATCACCATCCCCGCCGGCAACCTCTCCACCCTCGCCGACCAGGACTGGTCGACGTTCGACGAGGGGGCGGTCAACGCCGCCGGCAAAGACGCCGACGC
>CAMIVJ010000233.1 GCA_946401765.1 uncultured bacterium
ACTGCGCGCAGCACGGCGAACGCGCGCTTCGAGGCGTCAGCATCCGCCACAAGCATGGCGATGAAGCCAAAAGCCAGGACAAGCAGGAACACGAAAGGAACGCGCGCGGCCTGGCCGATGACGTCAGAACCGTGCGCGAGCGTGCCGTCGGCGATTTCGTCGCGCGCGTGCAGACGCACAGTTGAATCCACAGGATTGCCCAGCGCTGCGGCAATCGCCTTCTCCACCTCGCGTCCTGCCGGGAACACGCCCTTCTCGGCGAGGAACTCCGGCTTGTACTCCACCCAGAGATGCGTCATCGGCACCATCTCGGCGGGACGCGCATCAAGAGACTCCGCAGTGTCGAGGGAAACGAACACGGGACCATCCGTCATCCCTGGCGCCCCGTTCATTCCGCGCACGAGCCCGCGGCTCGTCACCATGTGCCAGTTCAGGTCCACCACTCCCGCCACAGGCAGCTCCACGACGGTCTTCGGACCTCTCCCGCCCATTGCCACGCGCAATTTGTCCCCCACGTGCAGATTGCGCGCGCGCGACATCATCTCGGTGATCACGCACGCATCGGAACTGAACACCGCATTCGTCGCGTCCGCCCAGGTGCCTTCAATGAACTTGAATTCAGGCATCCACTCCGCAGCGAGGAAAAGCGCGTTGCGGCACGGCCTTCTGCCGCCGCGCCCCATTCCGCGCGGACCTCCCCCAGGACCGCCTGTCCCCCCACCACCCGCACGGGAGGGGCGCGCTCCGTCGCGACCTCCGCCCGGCATCGCCATCGGCTCCTCCGGCTCGAAGTTGAGTTGAAGCGGATAAAGCTCGGAGATGCGCTTCACGCTGGCTATGCCGCGCAGCTTCTCAACGTCGAACGCGCTCACGCCGCCCGGCAGGATGGAGACTATCGCGTCCGGCCATTCTGGCGACGGCACGAACGCACGCATCAGCGACGCCCCCCACACCTCCACGGCAACGAACGCCGCGAATCCGCACGCGAAAGCAATGGCCATTCCGTGCCTGCGGCGGCGAGGACGCTCCCCCGTGGCGTCGAGCGGACGCACCGCGAGGGCCGGCCATAGCGCAAAGAGCGCCGCCACAAGCGCCACGACCACCGCGAGCACGCACGCCACCGCCACCATCCGCCAATCTACCGACATCCCCTCGGGGAACGCCGTACGATCCGCGGCCACATAAAGCGAGAGCGCGCCCAGAGCCACCGCGCACCCAGCCGCAACGCCAACTGCCGCCGCCATGAGCGCCTCCTTCGCCACTAGGCGCGCCACGCCCCAGCGCGTGAACCCAACGGTGCGCAGAACCGCAAGCGGCCTGCGGTTGGCCTCCACGGAGAGAAGCAGCGAGTTGACGAGCAGACACAGCGCAAGCAGCACTGCACCTGCAAGGAGAAGCGGACGCGCGTAGTCCATCCGCCTCTGCTCGTCGCCAGTGAAGCCGCGCACAACGGATTCGGAGGACGGCGTAAGCGCGTCCTTCGCGCCTTCCACCTGCTTGTATAGCGCAAGCTCGCCGTGCCGCTCCTGGGCGAACACGTCGAACGCCGCCTTGTTCACGAAGGCCCCCGGCCATCCAGGCGGCAGCTTCGCGTCGTCGAGATATCCCACCACCTTCGCCGTCATCGTGCCAAACATCCCGAGGAACTTGATCGGACTTCCGAGGGAAGGAGGCTCGCCGCGTCCGAAGCGCACAAGCGTGTTGCGCGTGCACACGAGCTCCGGCTCGGCGGCTGAATGGTCTATCCAGCGCCCTGCGACGAGCTTCGTGCATGCGTACGGATTCTCCGCGGGCGCAAGCGACAGGACTGCGCGCATAGGCGGACCCTGCAGCACGCGCCCTCCCGGGCGAAGATCTATCGACGCATCCACCACCTGCAGCGTCAAGTCGGCCTTCGGCTCGTCCTTAGCCGGCTTCTCGCCTTGCGCGCCAGCAAAGCGCCACGCCTTCCACGGAGCGGACGCCCTTGCGGCCATCGCAGGCGCCTGCGCGCGGTTCGTCGCCGCAAGCGAGAAGACGAACACCACCGCCCCCGCTGCGGCCGCCACGCCCGCCGCGGCACACGCGAAGCGCGCCTTTCCGCCTCTAGCTATCATTTCAATCAGCATGGTCGCTCAAGCCTTAACCATAGACTTCAAGATATTTTGCGGACACCTTCTCCGCGTCGCCTTCCGTCTCGCATGACGCCGCAATGCGTCCTTCCTTGAGAAAATGCACCTTCGTCGCCGCCGCCGCGACAACGGGGTCATGCGTCACAAGCAGAATGGCACTTTTCTCGGCATGCGTGTTTTCACTGGAAGAACGGGCATCTTGCCCGTTCAACTCCTTCAGCAGTGCGCAAAGGCTGCGCGAAGCGGCGGCGTCGAGATTGCCCGTGGGCTCATCCGCGAGAATGACGTCCGGCTGCGCGAAGAGAGCGCGTGCGATCGCCACGCGCTGACGTTCGCCGCCGGAGAGCTCTGGCGGACGGCGCGCCTCCTTGCCTTCAAGGCCGAGCTTCGCGATGAGCGAGGCGAGGCGGGCGCGGTCGGGGCGACCATGGTCGAGCTTCACGGGAAGGACAATGTTCTCGGCGACGGTAAGAGCGTCGAGGAGGTTGAAGCTCTGGAACACCACGCCCACATGGCGGCGACGGAACTTGGCGGCAGCGCCGTCCGAAAGCGCCGTCACCTCCGTTCCACCGATCTCGATCTTTCCGGCGGCGGGCGTGATCAGACCGGCCGCGAGGTGCAGGAAGGTGGACTTCCCGCTGCCGCTCGGCCCCATAAGAGCCTCGAACGCGCCCGGAGCAAGCTCCAGGTCGAAGTTCTTCAGCACGTCCACCCTCGCCGCGCCCTTTCCATAGGCATGCGCAAGGCCAGTCGCCTTCAATGCATTCATCTTTCCATCCATCATTTTTTCCCTTGTGCAGACCGCCGCATACAATGCAGCCGCTGCAAGTGATTCAACGATCATGAAGCCAGCA
Organism: uncultured bacterium; assembly: GCA_946401765.1. Classification (GTDB taxonomy): domain Bacteria; phylum Verrucomicrobiota; class Kiritimatiellia; order RFP12; family UBA1067; genus RUG572. The sequence goes on from CAMIVJ010000233.1 coordinate 2,966, forward strand.
TGGTTCAATCGTCAGCCGCATGACTCGTCAGCCACGAACGCATACGCTTGATGAACTCAGGTTTGAATGTCTTCTCAAGGCGCGGCCAGTCCTTTTCGGCGAAAGTCTTCAACGCAGCGTCGCGCTCCTCAAGCAGTTTCGCCGCGTCGGCGGGATGCGCCGCGATCGCATCGCGCGTCTTCCAGATGATCTGCCACGACGTGGGGAGGTTCGCGGCGGCCTTCGGCCAGCCGCGTCCGGCAAGGGCGAGGCGGAAATCATCCGTGAGCGCGGCGACGCGCGTGTGTTCGCCCTTCAGGCCGTTGACGGCGGACGGCGCGCTCGGTGATCGCGCCCTACCATACACCAGCTCCACCACCGTCTCGTGCGTGCCGTCCTGCGGCGGCGTCTTCACGACCACGGCCAAGTCTTCGGCATCGTATTCCCATGCGCACTCCGCTCCGTTCACCTTCACGGCGAGCGGCACGGCGGCAAGCGGGAATTTGAGCGTATAGGCACCCTTGCGCGGCGCAATGGTCACGCGGTTTCCTTCGCGGCGGATCGCGGTGCGGCGGAAGTTCGTCGCGTAGTCGGCGTTGTCTCCGCCGTCCTCGTATACTGAAGTTTGGTAGGGCGCGCTCGCCGAGCGCGCCGACGGCGTACAGAATAGCACCATATCGTCCGTGCCGGGGTTGCCGAGACGGCTGACGGAATCGGGATACATCGGAATCACCGCGCCCGCCTTCACGAACCACGGCGTCTCCTCGATCGTGTAGCCGCGCTTCAGCTTGCGCCCGCCCTCCACGAGTTCGCCCCGCGAGACATCGTACCACGTGCCCTCCGGCAGCCACACCTCGACCTCCGCCTCCTTCGTCACGGGATCGACCGCCTTCGTGACGGGCGCAACGAGGATGTCGTCGCCGAACATGTACTGGTTCACGGAATCGTACGCGGCATTCTCCTCCGGCCAGTCGTAGTACATCGGACGGCACAGGCACACGCCCGTGTCGTACGCCTGTCGCGCGGCGGTGTAGATGTAGGGCGCGAGGCGGTAGCGCAGACGGTACGCCTCGCGGAGAATGAAGAAGTGGTCGGCGTACTTCCACGGACGGCGATCGGCAAGCGAGTCCTTGGACGGGTGTGTGCGGAAGATCGGCGTGAACACGCCGCACTGCATCCAGCGCGTCAGGAGTTCGCCGTTTTCCTCCCGCTTGAACTGGGGGCGGTTGTGTCCGCCGAGATCGTGTCCCCAGTAGCCGTAGCCCACGTTCGACGCGGTGGCGGTGAACCAAGGGATTGCCTCCAGCATCCGCCACGAGCTTTCACCGTCGCCGGAGAAGCCGATCTGGTAGCGGTGCGAGCCGAGTCCGCCCCAGCGGTGGTAAATGATCGGACGCTTCGCGCCGCCGCCCGGCCGCACGCGCGCCGCATCGTGCGAGGCAAAGAGGTGGTTGAGCCAGAAGGTGTTGTTCAACGTCGGCTTGCCCTTGGCCATCAGCCACTGCTGCCAGTCGAGCCAGAAGCAGTCCACACCCAACGTCTCCAACGGCTCGATGACGTCCTTGAAATAGACCTCCGCCCAGCGCTCCTCGTCGCCGCGGAACGGAATCGTGCCCTTGCCCTTCCATCCGTAGTCCTTGGCGAAGCGGGGATAGACGTCCTCGCATTCGGGGATACCAGACGCGGGATGCATGTTGAGCGGCGCCCTGAGGCCCTCGCCGTGCAGGAAGCGGAAGATGCGCGCGGGGTCGGGGAAGTAGCGCCTGTTCCACGTGTAGCCGCCCCAGCCCCACAACTGCCTGTCCTGAGGCTGATAGAAGTCGGGACGGTCCGCGATGTTCCAGTTCTCGTGCCAGTACAGCTCAATCACGCACACGTCCATCGGGATTCCCACGGACTTCATCTCGCGTACGATCTGGCGGTAGTCGGACTCGCTGTCGTTCCAAAACCGGCTCCACCAATAGCCAAACGCCCAGCGCGGCGGCAGCGGGATGCGCCCCGCCACCTTCACGTAGTCGCCGAGACATCCCTTGTAGTCATGCCCATACGCAAAAACGACGAGGTCGCGGTACGCGCCGTCTCCCGTTCCCCGTTCCCCATTCCCCGTTCCCCTTCTCGGACGCTCCTCCACCCATGTCTTCCAGTACTCTCCGCCCTTCACGAATAGCGGCTTCGTGGTGTCGTCAACCACCGTCACGCCACGACGCGAGACAATGCCCTTCTCCATGCGCGGCAGAAGGTCCTTGATGCTCGTGCGCGCGTCAATGGTGCGCATCGTGCCGAGCAGGTTCTCCTTGTCCTCGGCAAGAACGGC
>CAMIVJ010000234.1 GCA_946401765.1 uncultured bacterium
TCATGGACGACCCCAACTGGGCGGCGTTCATCCCCGACGCCCCGCAGGGCGGGCCGAAGTGCCGGATGGTGCCGCACGAGGACTGCTCGCCGCTCGACGTTGACGCCGTGGTGCGCCATCTCGAGAGCGGCGGCACTCTCGGCTCCATGCAGGGATACGAGACTCGTCCAGGCCAGCTTGAGATGGTCCGCGCCGTCACATGCGCGTTCAACGGCAGAGAGCACCTGATGGTCGAGGCAGGCACCGGAGTCGGCAAGTCGCTTGCGTACCTCGTGCCCGCCGTGCAGTGGAGCTTCCTGAACGACACGCCGGTGGTGCTCTCCACCGCCACGCGAAATCTCCAGAGCCAGCTCATATCGAGCGATCTTCCGCGCGCTGCGAAGACTCTTGGCGACGACGCCGGAAAGTTCCGCGCCACTGTGCTCAAGGGACGAGTGAATTATCTTTGCCTGCGAGCGCTCGGCGAATACATGCAGGGAGGGTACTGGACGCTCTCGAACGACGAGCGCGAGGCGTTCGACAAGTTCCTCGAATGGCTGCGCCGCACGGAAGACGGAGACCTGGACGACCTGGGCGACGAGGAGATGCGCGCGCGCCTCTCGTGTCCAAGCGAGGACTGCGCGGGAAGGACGTGTCCGTTCCGCTCAAAGTGCTTTGTTGCGAAGGCCCGCGCCCGAGCGCGCGAGGCGCATGTGGTGGTGGTGAACCACGCGCTCGTGCTGGCCGACTCCGAGAGCGCCGGCTCGGAGCTGCTGCCCGCGTACGGACGCATCGTCTTCGACGAGGCGCACAACCTTGAGGACATAGCAACGGAGTTTCTTTCGTACGAGCTTTCGCGTCCCGCCCTCGCCCGGCTTCTAGGCCGGCTGGCACGTCCTTCCCGGTCGCGGCGCGGCCCGGGCCGCACGCGCGGCGTGCTGGGCGCGGTGGAGCGCCAGCTGCAGCGCGGCGCGTTTCCTAACAAGGACGCCGCCGTCGAGGCTCGCGAGCTTCTCACGAAGGCGCATGTGCAGATGCGCTTCGTGCAGAGCGCCGGGGAGGCGCTCTTCGCGGTGCTGGAGCGCCTCTTCTCGCCAGCTCCTAAGGAAAGCGTGATACGCTTCCGCTGCGTTCCGCAGAGGCAGTATTCGCTGAGGGGGCTTTTCGCGGACTATTCGCCTGCGCAGTGGAGCGAGGAAGAGCTCGTGAACGCGGGCATTGCGTTCGAAGACGCGCTGGCGCGCCTTCAGGGATGCGTGTTCGCTCTCGCCGAGGCGCTCGCGGCCGCCTCGCCCGGCGTGCCGCAGCAGGACGATCCTTCGGTGCAGATCAAGGCCGTGGCGGATTCGATCAAGGACTTCATGCTGGAGAGCAAGTTCGTGCTCAGCTCCAGCGACCCTTCGCGCGCATATTGGGCGGAGCGTCGCCCCGGCAACGCCCGCGCGCGCCAGGGCGCGTACGTGCGCCTCGTGGCCGCGCCTCTCTCCGTCGCCGAAGAGCTGAAGAAGCGGTTCTACGACTCGAAGGACTCCGTGGTGCTCTGCTCCGCCACGCTGCGCGCCGGCGACAAGTTCGACTACATGGCGAGGAAGCTCGGCGTGTCGCTAGTGGAGGCGGGGCGCGTTCGCTCGCTTGTGGCGGCCTCGCCGTTCGACTACCTTCGCCAGGCCTGCGTTCTCGCATGCGACTTCCTGCCCGATCCATCAACGAACGCCGTCGAATACGGCGCCGCGCTTGTGGACGTGCTGCGCGACGTCTTCGTCGCCACCGATGGACGAGCCCTCGTGCTCTTCACCGCGTATGAGATGATGCGCGCCGTGGCGGAGAACGTGCGCGCCCCCCTTGAAGAGGCTGGGATGGATCTTCTCGTGCAGGGTGACGGTCTTTCGCGCGAGGGCATGGTGGCCGCCCTCAAGAAATGCGGCGCCCCATCGAAGGGAAAGCGCGCGCGGCGCGTGGTGCTTTTCGGCGCGCAGTCGTTCTGGGAGGGGGTCGATGTGCCCGGCGAGGCGCTCAGCTGCGTGGTGCTGGCGCGTCTTCCGTTCCCGCAGGTGGGCGAGCCGATCGTGGAGGCGCGAAGCGACCGCATCAAGGAGAACGGCGGCTCGCCGTTCCGCGACTACATGTTGCCCGAGGCGATCATACGCTTCCGCCAGGGATTCGGACGCCTAGTGCGCACTAAGCGCGACAGGGGAGTTGTGGTGGTGACGGACCCCAGGGTGGTCACGAAGAACTACGGCGCGATGTTCCGCAAGGCGGTGCCCGCGAGCGTGCATTCAGTTCCGACTCTGGCGGAGCTGAGCGCGCGCACGGCGGCTTTTCTGGATGGCGAGTGACCTGCACGGCGGAGGCGCGAGAGATGTTTCCAGTTGAGAGGATAATCCCGGCAGTGGCCGCCTCGCTTGAGCGGAACCGCAGCGTTGTGCTGCGCGCGCCGCCAGGAAGCGGCAAGACCACATGCGTGCCGCCCGCGCTTCTCGACGCGCCGTTTCTGAAGGGGCGCAAGATCCTCATGCTCGAGCCGCGGCGTCTCGCGGCGAGAAGCTGCGCCGCCTTCATCGCCCGCCGCATGGGCGAGACGGTGGGCGACACCGTTGGATACCAGGTGCGCCTCGAGCGTAAGGTGTCGGCCCGCACGCGCCTCGAAATCGTCACGGAGGGCCTGCTCGCGCAGAGGCTCGTGTCGGATCCCGAGCTTTCCGACGTCGGGCTTGTGATCTTCGACGAGTTCCACGAGCGCTCGCTCCAGTGCGACCTCGGCTTCGCGATGGCGCTCGACGTGAGACGCGCGCTGCGCGAAGACCTGCGCATCCTCGTGATGTCCGCCACGCTCGATGTGGAGTCTCTTGCCGCCCACATGGGTGATGCCGACGTCCACTTCGCCGAGGCGCGCATGTTCCCAGTCGAGACGCGCTACCTGCAGGTGGAGTCGCTCGCGCCCATATCGGCGCAGATGGCCGGCGCGGTGCGGCGCGCGCTTGCGGAGCCTGGCGGCGACGTGCTGTGTTTCCTGCCCGGCGAGGGCGAGATAAGGCGCTGCCAGGAGGAGCTCTGCGACGACGCCGCGTCGCTCGGCGGCGCGGAGGTGCTGCCGCTCTACGGCGCGCTCCCGAAGGAGGAGCAGGACCGCGCGGTGGCACGCCGAACGCCAGGCGACGGCGGGGCGCGGCGGGTGATCCTTGCAACGTCAATCGCCGAGACCTCTCTCACGATCGACGGCGTGACGACGGTGATAGACTCCGGCCTGATGCGCGTTAGCAGGTTCTCGCCAAGCTCCGGCATGAGCCGTCTAGAGACGCTGCGCCTCACGCGCGACAGGGCCGACCAGCGGCGCGGACGCGCCGGACGCGTTGCGCCGGGAGTGTGCCTGCGGCTCTGGACCGAAGCGCAGGACCGCCAGCTGCAGAGCGCCATGCAGCCCGAGATAATGGACGCCGATCTCGCCCCCGTCGTGCTAACCGCCGCCACATGGGGAACGACGGCGCTCGATGGCCTCCCATGGCTCACGCCGCCGCCGTGGTCCTCCTGGGAGAACGCGAAGTCCCTGCTCCGCTCTCTCGGCGCGCTCGACGGCGAAGGGCGCATCACCGAACGCGGCCGGTCGATGGCCCGCCTCGCCGCCCATCCCCGCCTCGCGAACATGATGCTGCACGACCGCCGCTCCGCCTACTGGGCCGCCATTCTCGAAGAGGGCTCGCGTTCGCGAGAGACGGACATCGCGCGGATACGCCCCACCCCGCGAATGCTCGAGCTCGCACGGCGTTGGGGATGGCGGCGCGGCGACGATCCGCCCGATCCTGCTGTGCTCGCCTACGCTTTCCCCGACCGCATCGCCCGCAACCGCGGCAACGGCACTTTCCAGATGACGTGCGGACGCGGCGCGTTCATGGACCGCGCCGAGGTGCTTTCCTCATCGCCGTTCCTCGTCTTGTGCGAGCTGGACGACCGCGGCGGCGATGCCAAGGTGCATCTTGCCGCGTACATCGGCCTTGACGACATCGAGAGCATGTTCGCCGATGAGATCACCGAGGGCACCACGACAGAATGGGATAGGCGCGCCGAGGCGGTGAAGGCCGTCCGCCAGACGAGGCTCGGAAAGATGGTCATCGAGGAGGGCGGCCAGTCGAACCCGCGCGAGGAGGACGTGCAGGCCGCGCTCTTCGCCGGCATACGCCAGAAGGGCGTGGCGAACCTGCCGTGCTGGACGCCCGGCCTGCGACAGCTCCAGGCGCGGATATGCTTTCTCCACCGCGTTCTCGCGGATGAGGCGTGGCCTGACGTTTCGGACGCGGCGCTTGAGGCTCATCTTGAGGCTTGGTTTGCGGGTTTCACGCTCGGCATGAGCCGCTGGACGCATCTTGCGAAGCTCGACCTTGCGGCCGTGTTCGACTGTGCGCTCGCGGAGGCCGGGCTCGACAGGCGCGCGCTCGACAGGCTAGCGCCAGTGAAGATGCAGGTGCCGAGCGGATCGATGATGACGATCCACTACGAGGAGGACGAGCCGTTCGTGGCGGTGCGCCTGCAGGAATGCTTTGGGCTTCTCTCCACGCCGAAGGTGGCGGGAGGGAGAGTGCCGATCGTGATGCGGCTACTTTCCCCGGCGCAGCGTCCCGTACAGGTTACGAAGGACCTCGAAGGCTTCTGGAAGACGAGCTATGCGCTTGTGCGCAAGGACATGCGGGGCCGCTATCCAAAGCACTACTGGCCGGAGGACCCGTCGATCGCCGAGCCCACCCGCCGCGTGCGGCCAGCCAGGAGCTAGTCGTCCAACGCCACCGACGTGGCGGCATCAGGCGCTGGCAGATCGCCACCGGCCTCCACCATGGTCGCCGCGTTGTACACGGCGTCCCAGGTCTGCATGCGCGCCTCGCGGTCCTTCACGAGCATGTTGGCCACAAGATGCGCGAAGCCGCGCGAGAGCTCGGGCGCGAGCTGGCGGGGGTCTGGAGCGTGCGCCATGGGGTCCACGTGCGCGCGCAGGATGTCGTCGTTGTCCATCAGCGGAAAGAGCATGCGGCCTGTGGTGAGGTGGTAGAGCGTGGCGCCGAGGCAGTAGATGTCGGCCCGGCAGTCGAGCTCCTTGTCGCAGTATATCTGCTCTGGGCTGATGTATGCTGGCGTGCCGATCACCTCTTCCTTCTCGTCGTAGCGGTGCATAACGGCGGTGGACTGGCAGAGGCCGAGGTCCATCACCTTCACCGTGCCGTCGCGGTCCACCATTATGTTCTCTGGCTTTAGGTCGCAGTGCACGATGCCGAAGAGGTCCCAC
>CAMIVJ010000235.1 GCA_946401765.1 uncultured bacterium
TACGTGGGCTCGCACAACTTCAAGCCCGTAAGGCCCACGGTCTCCGCCGCGCACGTGTACGGCAAGAAGAGCGTGGCAGCCGAGGCGCTTACGTCCTTTGCGCTGACTTGGGACGAAAAGCTGCGCGACCTCAAGTACGTGGCGAACATCCACATGGCGATGGGAGTTTCGCACCTCGTGTTCCACACATACACGCACAACCCGCGCACAGACTGGCTGCCGCCCGGCACCTCTTTCGGCTCGCGCATCGGCACTCCGTTCCTGCGCGGGCAGACGTGGTGGAAGTTCATGCCCGACTTCACCGCCTACCTCGCGCGCTGCCAGGTGATGCTCGAGGCGGGGCTGCCCGTGAACGACGTCCTCTGGCATCTCGGCGACGAGTGGGACCACAAGCCCGACGAAGACGCCGCGTTCCCCGCGGGCCACTCCTACGACTACTGCAATCCCGACGCGTTCCTGAACCGCTTCACCGTCAGCGACGACGGCTTGTGGCAGACTCCTGACGGCACGTCATACCGCGTGCTCTGGATGCCAACGTGCAAGCGCCTCGCGCCGGAAACGCTCGAGCATCTGCGCGACTGCGTGACGAAGGGCGGCGTGGCCGCCATGGCCTCTCTGCCGCAGAGCTCCGCCACGCTTGCGGGCGGCAAGAAGGCCGAACGTTTCTTCTTCTTGGCTCGCAAGGCGCTTGCCGACCTCGCAGCGTCGAATCAGGCGAAGGGTCGTCTCTACATCGGCCGTCCGCTCAATGAGGTGCTTGCTGCCGAGAAGATCGCGGTTGACGTTGACGGTGAAGACGTGCTGTGGAACCACCGCCGTTCAGAGAACGACGACTGGTACTTCATCACGCCGGCACGCCAGAACATCGGCTTCCAAGGATCGCTTTCCTTCCGCACCGAGGGCGAGGTTGAGATATGGAGCCCCGAGACGGGACGTTCAGTGAAGGCGCCTGTGGCGTCGGCGAAGAACGGCCGCACCACCGTGGCGCTCTCGCTCGCGCCGCACGAAAGCTGCTTCGTCGTGTTCAGGCGCGGCAAGAAGGCGGAAGCCTCAATCGCCGCCGTGGAGAAGGGCGGCAAGTCGTTGCTTGCGGGCAAGGGGGGCGCGAAGGCAAGCGCCGTGAAGGTGATAGAGGCGCGCTACGGTGACCTCGATACCGATCGCTGGATCGACGTGCGTGATATCCTGCAGGCGGAGCTTGATGCGAACAAGACGCGTGTGGGGGTGAACAACAGCTGGGCTCGCGGCGATCCCGCCCTGCACACGGTCAAGAGATTCAAGGCGCGGCTGCGCCTGCCTGGCGGCGGGGAGAAGGTTGTCGAGGCAAGGGAGGGCGGCACTGTTGAACTTCCGCACGGCGGCGTTGTGGACAGCGTGTGCGACATCGTTGGCGGCCGCCTGGTGGCGTTCGAGAACGGCGCGTACGGAATTACCGGCGCGGACGGATCAAAGACGAACGCGCAGGTGAAGGACGCGGCGAAGTCAGTCGTGGCTGGGCCGTGGCGCCTGACGTTCCCCGAGGGCTGGGGCATGCCTGGCATTGTGACGCTCGATTCGCTCAAGCCGTGGAAGGAGATCGGCGCAACGCCCGAGGCGCGCGCGTTCTCCGGCACGGCAGTCTACGAGACGGAGTTCACGGTAGGCGCGCTCGATCCTGGCGCGGTGGTGGTGCTGGACCTCGGCCGGGTGGAGTCGCTCGCGCAGGTTGATGTGAACGGAAAGAAGTTCGACGACGTGTGGAGCTATCCGTATCGCCTTGACGTCACGTGCGCGGTGAAGGAAGGTTCGAACAAGCTCAAGGTGAGCGTAACCGACACGTGGTTCAACCGCCTCGTGTACGACGCCGGGCAGCCCGAGGAGAAGCGCCGCACGTGGACCATCGCGGGGCCTTCCGCAAACGCGGCGCTGCGCGACTCCGGCCTCATCGGCCCTGTGCGCATTCTCCGCGGCCGCGCGCCCGGCCTTTTGCGAACAAGTCGCTAGACTGGGCTGCAGGATTGTGATATAATGTTTATAAGTTTTTTTAAACAATTTCTATTGACGCAAACTGCTACAGAGAGGATTGAGAGATGGTTACGGCGATCATCGTGGCGGCCGGGAAAAGCGAGCGCATGGGCACGGGAACGGACAAGGCGTTTCTAAACCTTGGTCCGCGCCCCGTCGTCGCATGGAGCCTTCTGGCGTTTGAGCGCTGCGCGGATGTGGACAAGATCGTGCTCGTCGTGCGCAAGGATCAGGTCAACGCGTCCAAGTCTCTGGCCCGTATGTTCGGCATCTCGAAGATGCTCGCCATAGTGGCAGGCGGCGCAAAGCGTCAGGACTCCGTGATGAACGGCCTGAAGGCGCTGGATGTCGACGCGCGCTTCGTCGTGGTGCATGACGGGGCCCGCCCATGCGTCACGTCCGAGACCATCTCGGAGGTCGTCAAGCTCGCCCGCCGCTGCGGCGCCGCCGTAGTAGGCCGTCACATCTGGGACACTGTGAAGTACGTCGAGAAGGGCACCACCGTGACCCGCACGGAAGACCGCTCGAAGCTCTGGGCCGTGCAGACGCCGCAGGCATTCGACGTGCGCCTTCTGAAGCGCGCCTACGACGCGGTGGTCGAACAGAAGAAGGAAGTCACCGACGACGCTTCCGCCGTGGAGCTGATCGGCGAGCCCGTCAAGATCTACGAAACCGAAAAGCCCAACCTCAAGATCACCACGGTGGAGGATCTTCGAATGGCCTCGGCAATAGTTCTGAAGTGACTGCCACATGGGAAAAGTATACGCCATACTCGGTGACATCCACTCCAACATCGACGCGCTTCGCGTCGTTCTGAACGACGCCCGCTCGCAAGGCGTGACCGACTTTGTGTGCGTGGGCGACGTGGTGGGCTACAACGCGGAGCCAGCCGAATGCATACGCATCGTCCGCGACGAGCTGAAATGCCCCGTGGTGCGCGGCAACCACGACCACTACGTGTCGTATCTCGACACGAACCTCGCCGACTTCCATCCAAGCGCGGCGCAGGTGGTGGAGTGGACGCGCAGCCAGCTTTCGGAGAGGGACATCAAGTGGCTTCATGACCTGCCGCTTCGTCGTCCCGTCATGGGCTTCATGCTTGTGCACTCGACGCTCGACAAGCCTGAAGACTGGGGCTACGTCTTCGACAACCAGCAGGCCGAGGCGAACTTCAGCTACCAGATGACGCCCGTGTGCTTCCATGGCCACACGCACGTGCCGATCGTGTACGCGCACGAGGCGCACGGCGTGGTGCACTACGAGCCGCACGACTTCACCATCGAGCTCGGCCAGCGCCTCTTCATAAACGTGGGTTCTGTGGGGCAGCCAAGGGACGGCGATCCGCGCGCCTCATATGTCATATACGACGTGGCCTCGCGCCAGATACGCTTCCGCCGCCTTGAATACGACGTGAAGACCGCCATGATGCGCAATCGCATCGCCGGGCTGCCGGAGAGGTGCGCTACGCGCCTCGAGATAGGCCGCTGATGAACGGTCGCGAAGGAACGAGCAGGAGGAGCAAATGAAAAAAGTTTCACGACTTCTTATGGCGGCGCTTCTTGCGGGATGCGCGGGATGCTTCTCGTCCAGCGCGCCCGACTCGCGCGCTTGGCTTGTGGCGCCCCGCACGGATCTGCCGCAGCCTGCGGCGCCGGAAGGGGGCGCTGCGTTCGCCGCCACCCGCCTTGGCGTGGTGAACGTTTGCGCGCCGTACGACCGGGCGCCTTTCGTCATTCGCCGCGCCGATGGCTCGGTGGCGTTCGACGCCTACAACGTCTTCGCTTCGGCGCCGAATCTCCTCCTGCGTGCGCCGGTGCGCAGCCGTCTGCAGGCCGACGGACGCTTCGGCCACGTTGTTGCGTCTTCCAGCGCGGCTGCAGCAGATGCGCAGGTGGAGGTGACGGTGACGGACCTCTCTCTCGACTGCCGAGACAGCTCCAAGCGCACGGCGCGTGCGGCCGTGAGCCTCGACGTGGTGAAGTCGGGCCGTGGGCCCCGCGACGTGGCGCTCGTGGGTTCAGGAGCCGGCGAGGCGGACGCAAGCGCCGGCGATTATTCGGCCGCGTTTTCGGCTGCGTTCGACGCCGCAGTGGCCGAGGCTCTGCGTAGCCTTAAATAAGCCGTGAACGTTTATTTTAAGAGTTACAGTCACGTGACAAGTCGCCGTTCAGGTTATGTTATACTAATAACGAAATTTTGCTGTACGCAGTTGGCCCTCCCCTCTGCGTACAGTATTTTTTTTGCAGCGTGATCTTCAGTTCCGCTTAACACAGGAGACAAGAATGAAAATGAAAGCAATGATGTTGTTGGCAGCAGCGGTTTTTGCGGCTGCCGTGCAGGCGAAGGACGCGGAGTCTCTCTTCGGAGGGGCCAAGTGGATTGAGCAGCCGGCGGAGCTGAACGCGGCGGCGCCGCGTTTCTCGACGAAGTTCAAAGTTGACCGGGATGGTCCGGCGGAGATCGCGATCTGCGGTCTTGGGCAATATGTGGCGACTCTCAACGGAAAGCCGATTGGCCGTGGCGACGAGTTCAATCTCCCAGGCTGGACGCGCTCGACGAAGACGTGCTTCTACAACGTGTTCACGCCTGCGCTCAAGGCAGGTGTGGAGAACACGCTCGAGATCACGCTCGGCAACGGAATGTACAATGTGCCCAAGCCGGGGAAAGGTCTATACACGAAGTTCGTGGGAAGCGAGGGAGAGAAGAAGCTGATAGTGGGCGGCGTAGTGAAGTCGTCTGTGGAAGGGTGGAAGGTGTCGCAGAGCGAAGTGGTGCGCACGCACGTGTATAGCGGGGATGATATTGACCATCGGGTGGGTGATGTCGGTCACGCGGGACACGTGACCCCACCAGTTTATGCGGAGGCGCCGAAGGGCGCGCTCAAGGAGGCGCCTTTCGTGTGCAGGCTGCAGGAGGTGCGCAGGCCCGTGCGGACGATGCGCGTTTCGGACGATGAGCTGACGGTTGATTTTGGGCAGAACGCGGCCTATGTGCCGACGGTCGTCGCGAAGGGCCCGCGCGGGAGCCGCGTGGAGATCGAGTTCTCCGAGATTCCGCTCCGTCCCGGCGAGACGCGCATCACGAAGAAGCCGGGCGGCTACCACGGCACGGTCGCGCGCTGCGCGTTCACGCTCGCGGGCACGGGCGACGAGTCGTTCACGCCGCCGTTCTTCTACTACGGCTTCCGCTACATGAAGGTGCGCCTGTT
>CAMIVJ010000236.1 GCA_946401765.1 uncultured bacterium
CGAAGATCTCGCACCAGTTCTTGCCGTTGTGGCGGTTGTAGACGTGCGCGACCGATGAGGCGTACTTCGGCATCTGCCCGAAGTCGATCTGATGCTTTCGGCTCTCGCGCTGGTTGGGGTAGTACTGGCGGCAGACGAGATCGACGCCCGGGACCTCCACGTACTTCATCTGCTGCATCACGTTGCCGCCTGCGAGGACGTGGCTGTAGTAGCAGTTCGCGTGCTCGAGGAAGTGTCCGCTCGAATACACGCCGTGCTTCCTGCACCACTCGCTCTGGCGTCCGTACATCGTGCGGCCCCACACCTCGGCGCGCGCGTCGTGGTAGCGGAAGCGCGCGCGGGACTGCTCTTCCGGGTCGGCGAGCTTGAACTTGAGGGCGGTGAGCAGTTCGCCCACGTCGTCGCCGCGCGCCTTCAGCTCCTTCGCGAGCGCGTCACCCCACCAGGAGCGGAACTGCGGCTCGTCGAAGAAGAAGCCGGGGATCGTGCCGTCCTTGAACTCCTTCGCGTAGCGGTCGTAGTATGGCTGGTAGTACTGCGAGATGAACCAGTCTACGGCCTCTTCGTCGAGTCCGTTCACGGTGGGGAAGCGGTAGCTGCCCTTGGACGTGAACCAGGTGTAGATGATCGTCTTGTCGCCGTCGGGACCAGGCTTGAACACGCCTTTCCCAACTTCCTTCACGACGATGCGCGCAACTTCGTTCGGCACCTTCTCCGGAGCCTCATGGCTCCAATAGACAGTCCCCTTCACGTCGCGGCACTGGTACTTCTCCGGGATGGGGTACTTGCCGCCCATGCCCTGGCTCGGCCACCAGTAGTCGTCGAACACCATCATCTTCATGCCGCGCTTCTTGCACTCGTCGAGGACGATATCAACATCGCGCCACCACCCGGCACGCATCCAGTCTATGTGCGGACGCGACTCGATCGTAAGAATGCCCTGTCCGCTCTCGTCAACGCGCCCCACGTATTCCCTTAGACGCGCCTCCGTCTCGTCGCCGTGCAGCCAGAAGAGCGGCCCCGTGTTCTCGCGCGCAGCGCCCTTCGGCGAGGCGAAATCCCCACACGGCTCCGCAAGAGCCGCCTGCACCGCGGCCAACGCCACTCCGGCCGCCAAAATACACTTCATCATGTGTCTTTATCTCCTTGTTGCCGACATTTCGCCACTCCATCCAGAACCAATCGGCGAAGACGCGAAAAACGACGGCAAAAATGATAGCACACACGCCCCGCGCGGTCAATGATATTGTTTCGCGCCTAGAAGAACAGCTTGGCGAAGGCGAGCAGCCCCTGCTTCCACGGAACGCGGTGCGAGACGCCTGTCTTGCCCGAGAACTCGGAAAGATGCTCCACGTACCAGTCGTAGTTTCGCACTAGCGCCTGCTTGTTGGAGTAGCGCGGAGAAGCTGCTTGGAGACGAAGCTGTCGGTGGAGGCCGTCTCGTACACCCATGGATAAAGCGGCGAAAGGTGCAGCTTCTCGAGAATGCGCAAGATGAAGACTATCGGCTTCACGGGCGTGCCGTGGATCTTCTTGCCGTGTCCGGCACGATCCAGCACGGCCTGGTAGTCCTCCTTCATCGTCGTGAACTCCTTCGCGCCGATGTTGAACTCGGTGTTAACCTTCGACTCGTCAAGCGTCATCGAAAGCCAGATCGCCTCGCAGAGGTCCTCCACGTCCATAAGCTGGTAGCGGTTGTTGCCGCTGCCGATCATCGGGAACCCATGGCCGGTGTACGCCCAGTCGTAGAAGAGCGCGAACACGCCGAGTCGCTCCGGGCCGATGAAGCTCTTCGGACGCATCACCGGCACGCAGAACCCCTCCTCGCGCGCCGCGCGGCAGATGGCCTCGGCCTCGATCTTCGCGTGGCCGTACGGCCCCACGCCTATGAGCTCGTCGTCCTCGTAGATCGGATGCTTCTTCGGAACGCCATAGACGGCGGTGGACGAGATCTGCACCATTCTCTTCACGCCGAACTTCCTGCACGCGGCTATCACGTTGCGCGCGCCGTCCACCTCGGTGGTGCGGATGTCCTCCGGCGGATACAGAGGCAGCGCGGCGGCGGTGTTCACCACCATGTCGCATCCATCCACGCACGCCTCAACGGCCGCCACGTCGCGCACGTCGCCCTTCGTGAACTCAAGCCAAGGCTCCCCCTTCTCGGGATAGTCGAAGTCCGCAATGTCCAGAACGCGAAGCGTCTCCACGCCCTTCGCGCGCAGGTGGCGGATGAGATTGATGCCGAGGAATCCGCTTCCTCCTGTAACAAGAACGGTCTTGATCATGCCTGCAATGTCCAGGGAATTACTTTCCGCAGATTGTCTTGAAGTGCGGCAGCACCGCCTCGGTCCAGATTTTGTAGCCAGCGTCGCCAGGGTGCAGACGGTCAGGCATGATCCACTTTGTGTCGCCCTTCTCGTCGAGATACTTGGAGTTGAAGTCCACCCAGATCACCTTGTCGCCGTCGGCATAGCCCTTGATGATGGCGTTCACCTGCTCGTTGTTCTTGCGAAGCCGGTTCTCCGGACCCTCTCCGCGCGGGAATATCGGAAGAAGAAGCGTCTTGGCCTGCGGCTGCTTCTTGGCGATGACGTCGAGGATGCGGCGGATGCCCTTCGCAACGTCCTCGGGCTTGTCGCTTCTCGAGTTGTTGGTGCCGATCATAAGCATGATGCACTTCGCCTTGTAGCCGTCGAGCTCGCCGTTCTCGCCGCGCCACACAAGATGCTGCGTACGGTCGCCGCCATAGCCGATGTCGAGGATCGAATACGTCTTTGAGAGCTTTTCCAGCCAGTTCTTGCCAGGACGCTCCCAGTTGTGCGTGATGGAGTCTCCGAAGAAAACGAGGTCGATCTCGCCCTTTGAGTCCACGATCTGGTTGCGCTTCTGCTGCAGACGTATCAACCACCAGTCGCCACGCTTGCCGGGGTTGGCGCCAGCGATGCGCGTGGCGGGAAGAACGGTCGCGGGCGTCTTCTCCTTGAGCTTCTCGAAATGCGTCTTCACCCTCGAGTAGCGGTTCTTCGGGCAGGGCAGCTTGCCGTCGGAAAGCGCGTAGTCGATGTAGGGCTTCACTTCCTCGTACCAGATCTCGTAGCCCGGAGCCTCGGGATGCAGACGGTCTGGCATCACCCACTTGATGTCGCCGTTCTTGTCGAGGAATCTATCGGAGAAGTCGCACCAGAACACCTTCTTGCCGTCGCAGAACTTACGAATCTGCAGGTTCACGGCGTCGTTGCGGAGGCGGAACGAATCGGTCTCGCTAGCGCCACGCGGGAAGATCGCAGTGAGCACCACCACAGCCTTGGGCTGCTTGGCACGGATACGCTTCAGTATCTCGCTGATGCCGAGGATCGTGTCGGACGGAGGCTCGTCGGAGAAGTTGCGGAAGTGTCCGGAGTTGTTGGTGCCGATCATCAGCAGAATGCACTTTGCCTCGTAGCCGTCGAGCTCGCCGTTGTCGAGGCGCCACAGCACATGCTCCGTACGGTCGCCGCTCGTTCCGAGGTTCAGCATCTTCATGTCGCCCTCGGAGAAGTACTTGTTCGCCTGCGCCTTGCCCTTGCTTTCCCAGAAGTGCGTGATGGAGTCGCCAATGAAGACGACCTTCGCACCGCCGCTCTTCACGGTCTTCATCTTTTCTGCGTGGCGCTTCTGCTGCCAGCAGTTGGGATCGCCGTTCCAGGCGATGGGGGTGACGGCGCGCACGGCGCCGAAAGAGGTTCCAGCGGCGAAAAGCGCCGCAATGGCGAATAGAAGGTGTGTTGTTTTCATGCCGTGATTATACCATACCACGGCATGTAGCGCAAGACCACGCTTCGATCGGCATGGCGGTTTCCGCCATGCCCGCTCTCTAGACTTTCGCCTCCCTAGCGCATGTAGATCACCGTTCCGAAGAACGGACGCGCGCTCACTAGAACGAGCTTGCCGTCCTTCACCGTGGCGGAGAACTCGAAGCCGTCCTCAGGATCGCCCTGTTTGCGCAGCTCTTCGGGAATCGGCGCCTTGACGGCGATCTCAGCCGCCGTTTCGGCAGTGAGGCCGAGCGCGTCGCCCACGACGAACTTGGTCACCGCGGGACGCGCGGAGAACGCAAGCTCGATCGTCTTGAGGCCGGCGAGCGTGAGGTCGTCGGCGTTCTCGAACGTCACGCCGTCCGTGATCGCGCGCTGGTTTGCGCCGAGGCGCCACACGTTCTCATCGCCCGTGAAGCGGAACGGTCCGCTTAGCGTGCCGCCGCCCTCGAGCGTTCCGTAGATCGGGCAGAAGCGTCCAGCAAGGTCCGCGCCGCTCCACGGGCTGCCGTTCGAGAGCGTTGCGCCCTCCGCGACAGTCGTCGAGCCGCCGAGACCGGGCTTTTCGGCCGTCTGCGCCACAAGCGCCTTCTTGGTGAACGTGAACGTGCGCTCGTCGAACGGCTGCTTCGCGGCGTCGCCTGGACGCTGCACCGCAAAAGCGTAGCCATTGTTGATGCCGGCAGCGTCGGTTCCATATCCGCCACCGCCGTCGCCGATGCGGATTTCGAACGTATGCCAGCCGGGTTTGACGGTGGTGGTGCCTTCTGCAAGCTTGTTCCAGGCGCTGTTGGCCAGCACCTCCTTGTCATCGAACTTCACGACGATTCTGTCGTCCACCGAGCCGAAGAGCTTCCACTCGCCCGCATGCGCCTCGTCCACGAGGAAGCCGCCCGTGTAGCGCATCGACGCGGCCTGCTGCTGGGCGATCTTCGTGTTCAGAACGTCCTTGAGCGAATTCGTCACCCAGAGAAGCCCCCACCCGGTGCGCGCGCGCAGCTGGTCAAGGTCGCCGTAGTTGCCTGCCACGCGCTCCACGACGATGCTGCTGTCGCTTGTGATCGGCTTCTTGGTGCGCATGCGCAGCGTGGAGGTGTCGAAGCGGTTGTAGTCTGCGGCAGCAGTGGAGGTGCTGGCCCCCTTCATCCAGCCAAGGCACATGCCGCTGCTCTTCCAGTCGCTCACATACGGCCCCTGCGAACCAGTTCCATCGTATGTCACAAGGACAAAATCGTGCCAGCCGGCAGTCATCTCCGTCTGGGCGGTGGCCACGGAATTGTACGAACCGTTGTAGAACACCCTCACGCCGTCCATCCATAGGGCAACCTGGTCGTCGAAGTTGCCTGCGAACGTCCACGTTCCCGCATCGTCCTCATTGACGTAGAACTGGCCGCGAACGGCGAACGCGC
>CAMIVJ010000237.1 GCA_946401765.1 uncultured bacterium
TGGCGCCCTGCCTTGCGGCGAAGGGCGCGCCATACGGCGGGCGCAAGGTGCGCATAGCGGCGATAGGCACGGGCGGGCAGGCCGACGGCGATCTTCACGCGTTCCTGCGCACGGGAATGGCGGAGATAGTGTGCGCGGCCGACGTGTACGCCCCCGCCATGGACTGGCTCAAGAAGGAGCAGCCCAACGCGAAGCTGTACAAGGACTACCGCGTGATGCTGGCCGACTTCGCGGGCAAGTTCGACGCCGTCACCGTTGTGGTGCCGGACCATTCGCACTGCGTGGCGTTTCTCGAGGCCGTGAAGTACAAGGTGCCAGTGTTCTGCGAGAAGCCGCTCGGCCATACGTTCGCCGAGACGGTGGCGATGATGCGCGAGGCGAAGAAGGCGGGGATCATCACGCACGTGGGCATGCAGGGCAACTCGTTCCCCAGCACGCAGACGCTGCGCGAGTGGGTGGAGAGCGGCGAGCTGGGGCAGGCCCAGGAGGCGCACCTCTACTGCAACAGCGTGAGGTTCTTCTACTGCGATCCGCCGGAGTTCTTCAACACGCACGTGCCTGAGCCGGAAGGTCTCGACTGGGACCTCTGGCAGGGGCCGGCCCTGCGCCGCCCCTACTTCAAAGGCGTTGCGCCGGGCGGACGCTGGCGCAACTGGTATCCGTACGGCGAGGGCTGCCTCACCGACTGGGTGTGCCACATCCTCGGCCCGCTCGTCACGGCGCTCGACCTCGACCTGCCGACGGCGGTGACGGTGGACGCGCCGGGGTTCGATCCCGCGAAGACGCCGCAGGCGTTCCCGACCAACCCGTGCTACAAGTTCGAGTTCCCCGCGAAGGGGCAGCGCGCCGCGTTCACCGCGTACTGGTACGACGTGAACCGCACCGCGCCGCGTCCGCCCGCGCTGGAGGCAAACCAGGAGTTCGAGCCGCTGAAGCATGGATGGTCGGGCGCGTGGCTCAAGTGCGAGAAGGAGACGGTCATGTATGGTTCGCACGGCGCGAGCGGTGTGCGCATCGTGCCGCATGCGCGCATGCGCGCGTTCAAGCGTCCGCCGCAGAAGTACCCGCGCGTGCGCAACCACTACGCGGAGTTCCTGCAGGCGGTCCTCGAGAAGAGGCCCGCGAACACGCCGTTCGAGCTGGCCGGCAAGGTGTCGCTGATGGGGCTGCTGGGCACTGCGGCCACGCGCTTCCCCGGGAAGCGGCTCGAGTTCGACGCCGCGAAGATGCGCTTTTCGAACTGCGACGCGGCGAACGCGCTCCTGAAGCCAGAGTGGACTAAGGAGGCCATGGAGGCGTACGGGGCGGCGCTCTGACGAAGAGGGCGCGGCGAAGAGACGGGGAGAGACGGCGATGATGACGATCTACAAGTGGGAGAACGGCGGCCTCAAGGAGGCCGACTGCTTCGGGCCGTCGTGCTGGATCAACCTCGCGGAGCCGTCCACCGCCGAGCTTGAGCAGGTGCTCAACTTCTCGCAGGTGCCGCGCGACTTCCTCACGGACCCTCTCGACCGCGAGGAGCGGCCGCGCTACGACAGCGACGACGGCACCCATCTCGTGATCGTGCATGTGCCGCTGCCCGTGCGCGGCGACGAGGACGACGAGAGCGTTCTCCCCTACGAGACGCTGCCTCTCGGCATCGTCCTCTCCGGCCAGTGCGTGATAACGATCTGCTCGCAGACGACGCCCGTGACGGGGGCCTTCCTCGACCAGATACGCCGCGTGTGTCCGCCCAAGGAGAGCAACAGGTTCATGTTCCGCCTGCTGTGGCACGCTGCGGTGCTCTTCCTGCGGTATCTGCGCGACATGCACGCGAAGATCGAGGACCTCGAGGACTCGCTGCACGAGTCCATCTCGAACGAGGTGCTGCTGAAGCTGCTCACCTTCCAGAAGTCGCTCGTGTACTTCACGACGTCCCTCAAGGCGGACGACATCATCATGAAGCGCCTCGCCAACGTGCGCCAGCTCAACCTATCGGAGGACGACGCCGACACGCTCGACGACGCCGCCGTCGAGTTCCAGCAGGCCCTCGAGACCGCGACCATCCACTCGAACATCCTCAACGGCACCCTCGACACGTTCGCCTCGCTCATCAACAACAATCTTTCGAACGTGATGAAGTACATGACGGCGGCCACGATCCTGCTCGCCGTGCCCACCGTCATCACGAGCGCCTACGGAATGAACATCGACCTCCCCGGCCAGCACCAGGCGCACATGTTCGCGATACTCACGGCCATATCGTGCGTCCTGGCCGTGGGGATCATCGGGCTTCTCTTCTACCTCTACAAGAAGCGCGTCTTCTAGCCGCCGCGCGCCACGGAGCAGAATCATGAGCCAGTCAAGCAGAGTGGTCGCCATCGTAGGGCGGCCCAACGTGGGCAAGAGCGCCCTCTTCAACCGCATCGCGCGCCGCCGCATCGCGATCGTGTTCGACCAGCCCGGCGTGACGCGCGACCGCGTGGCGCGCGAGGTGGAGGCGAACGGCCGTCGCTTCCTGCTGGTGGATACGGGCGGCCTCGCGTTCGACCGCACGCCCGGAAGCGACGACCCACTCGCCGCCGAGACGCGCCAGCAGGCCGCCGTGGCCGTGGAGGACGCCGCGGTGTGCATCGTGGTGGTGGACGCCCGCGCCGGCGTGACGCCGCTCGACGAGGAGGTGATACGCCGCGTGCGCGAAAGCGGCGTGGAGTGCGTGATCGCCGCCAACAAGTGCGACCGCATCGAAGACGACGTTCGGGCCGACGAGTTCGCGCGCTTCGGCCTGGAGGTGCTGCCTTGCTCCGCCGAGCACGGGCGCGGAATCCCGGCGCTTGTCTCGTTTGCCACGGGCCGCCTTCCTCCGCCAACGGAGGAGGAGAGCGCCGCGCCGCCGCTGCGCGTCGCCGTGGTGGGCCGCCCCAACGCCGGCAAAAGCTCGTACATCAACCGCCTCCTCAACGCGGAGCGCGTGATCGTGAGCGAGATACCGGGCACCACGCGCGACTCGGTGGACGTGCCGTTCACGATCGGCGAGGGCCCCACGGCGCGCCGCTATGTGCTTGTGGATACGGCCGGCATGAAGCGCCATACCCAGATGTCGAAGACGAGCGTGGACACTTTCTCGCTCTTCCGCAGCGAGAATGCCATCAAGGAGGCCGACGTTGTGCTGCTCGTGATGGATTCCGAGCCAGGTCCCACCCGCCAGGACATGCGCATCGCCGGCAAGATTCTCGAGGCGAACCGCGCATGCGTGATTCTGATGAACAAGTGGGACATCGCCCACGAGAACGGCGTGAAGGAGGACGAGGCCGCCAAGGTGCTCCGCGACATGATGCCGTTCCTATCGTTCGCCCCGATCGTCTTCTGCAGCGCTAAGAGCGGATACAACGTGCGCCGCACGGTGGACGCGATCGACGCCGTGGCTTCGAGCGTGCGCGCCTCGCTGCCCACTGGCGTTCTCAACCGCACGATCGAGACTGCGCAGAAGAAGACGCTCTCGCCGATGGTGAACGGCCGCCGCCTCAAGATCTACTACGGCCTGCAGGTGGGCGTGGATCCCGTGACGGTTCGCATGTACGTGAACGATCCGAAGCTCGTAACGGACGCCTACCGCTCGTATCTTGAAAAGGCCATACGCGCCCGCTTTGGGCTTGAAGGCGCGCCGCTGCGCTTCTTCTTCAAGGCCCGCAGCCGCAAGGACGGCGCGGCGCTTGGCGCCGAGATCGCAAAGCTGAAGAAGGACTGATGCTCTCCGGCCTTTCAAGAAGTTCGTTCAGGCTCTTCCTGTCGGGAAGCGGCATGAGCTTCCGCACGGGGCGCTACTTCCTCGAGGCGGCGTTTCTCGGCGGACTCACCGGGCTTGTGACGGCCGGCTTCGAGTGGATGATCGAGGCCATGGGCCGCGTGACGGCAAAGGCCGTCTCGCTGGGGGGCGCGTGGGCGCAGGCGCTTCTGCCGGCCGCCGGTGCGGTGGCTGGCGCGCTCGTGATCTCGCGCTTTGCGCACGTGAAGCACGCGCGCGGCACCGACTCTGCAGTGCGCGCGTTCCACCAGGACGAAGACATTCCCCGCACCGTGATTCCGGTGAAGTCGGTGGCATCAGTGCTTACCGTGGGCTGCGGCGGCAGCGCTGGCTACGAGGGGCCCGTGACGCTGCTCGGCGCGGCGTGCGCACGCGTGGTGACGCGTCTTCTGCGCCTTGACAGGCGCGCGGCGCGCATCCTTCTCGCGGCGGGCGTGGGCGCTGGCATCGCGGCCCTCTTCCGCGCGCCGCTCGCGGGGGCGATATTCGGCGCCGAGATATTCTACTCGTCGAGCGACCTCGAATACGAGGCGCTTCTGCCGAGCTTCATCGCATCCACCACGAGCTACACCGTGTTCGCGTGCTTCTGGGGGTGGGACGCTCTCTTCTCCATGCCTGCGACGCCGTTCGAGAAGGGGCTGCATCTTCTGCCGTACTTCGTCCTGGCGTTCGTGGTGACGTTCGGCGCGCGCCTGTACATAATGCTTTTCCGCACTGTCGAGCATTCGTTCGGCAAGGCGAGGGGACCGATCTGGCTGAAGGTTGCGGCGGGTGGACTTGTCGTTGGCGCACTCGCGTGGGCCGTGCCGGGATGGGCGAACGGTCTTAGGGGAGCTGGCTACGAAGTGGTGGAGCGGTGCTTCGCGTTCTCCGCGGGGCGCGACATCGCATGGAGCGTGCCGCTAGGGTTCCTCGGGTTCTTCGCGCTCAAGATGGTGGCGACGTCCTTCACCGTCGGCTCAGGCGGCTCGGGAGGCGTGTTCGCGCCGGCGCTCGTGTGCGGCGGTGCGCTTGGCATGGCAACGGGGCTTTTCTTCCTCAAGGTGCTGCCAATGTGGGTGGGCATAGTGCCTGCGGAGTTCGCGCTTGTGGGCATGGCGGGTTTTCTCGCTAGCGCCATACGCGTGCCGATAGCGGCGGTGGTGATGGTGGCGGAGATATCGGGCAACCACGAACTGCTGATGCCGGCGATGTGGGTGTGCGGAATATCGTTCTGGCTGAACAACGGATGGTCGCTCTACCGCAGCCAGGTGCATTCAAGGGAGTCCTCGCCGCTTCACTGAAGCGCCTGCGGCCAGTTAAACGAAGCGCGTGGACGGTCTCCTATTGGCGTTTTTCAATGTATTTCGCCGGGCGCATCTGCGAAATTCGCCGCCGAGCCTTCTGATGATTGGAAACAACTAT
>CAMIVJ010000238.1 GCA_946401765.1 uncultured bacterium
GTGCAGCCGCATCTCATGATCTTGCCCACGCCGCCGCTTGTCGTCACCATCCATCCGCTGGGCAGATTCTCAGGCACGGGCGTGCCGACGATCTCAAGAGCCTGACTATTCGGCGCCTTCAGGAACGTGAATATCCCCGAAAGGTTCTCCGGATCGACAAGCGAGACCTTCGCGCCGTCAAGATCAACCCTCCCGGCGGCAAGAAGCATCTCGCCAGTCTTGACGACGAGCTTGTCGGCGATCTTGAGCGTACCGCCATACACAGTGCCAGTTCCCTTCACGACAGGCTGAACGAGCGTATTGCCGTTCAGTTCAAGCGTCGTGCCCTCGTCCAGCACTAGTGTGTGCGCCTCGCCTGTGCCCTCGCCGCCGTTCGCCGCCGCGATGGCGGCGATCTGCTCGGCCGTGGCGTCGGGACCCAGCCTCGCGCTCAAGTTCAGCGCGTCATCGGAAAGCACGCCGTTCCAGATGCGCACTTCGTCGTAGATGGCGTTTGCGTCGGCGTCAGCCCCGTACTGGGAGTGGCCCAGGTAGAAATTCGCATGCGCCAGCTTTGCAAGATCCCACTCGGCAGCAGGAGTGGAGGTGGTGGTTCTTTCGATATTCCCCGTCTCGACATTGCGGCGCGTCCAGGTGAAGGTGGAGGTCTTGTTGTCGTTCACGGTTATCGTCATCGATATGTGGTACTTCTCGTTGTTGACGTAGCCCATATTGTCGGTTGACGCGTACTTTGTGCCTCCCTGGCAAAGCTCGAACTCATCCTGACCACCGTTTGTTCCTCTGACCCACGACATTGTGATGTAGTCGGTGGAGCTTGTACCGTAGTCGAAGACGCGGCTCCAGTTCTTTGCGGCGGTGCGAGTGGCCCATATCTCTATCGTGGCGTTTCCGGCGGGAACAATGCCCTTGCCGAGATTGAGCGAGCCCTTGCTGTTGCCATCGCCGGTCATTGCGACTGCATTGTTCTCGTAGACGAGCGCCGCTTCAGTCGCTGGAATCGTCGTGGCCGTAAGCCCGCCAACAGAGTCGCCGAGGCTGCCGGCGGTGAAGCTCCAGCGGTGCGCGAGACTTGCTGAGGCCGAGTTGTCGGCGTTGGCGGAGATCGCGAGCGTGCCCTTCTCCACCTGCATCGTGGCGACGGGCGGAAGCGTTTCGACTTCAAGCGTTCCCTCGCCCGTCTTCACGGCCTTGCTGCCAGGAGTTGCGGAAGAGTTGCACCCCGTTATCTTCACGTTGTGCCCTGCCGTGTCGAATGTGACGCCGCCGTTCATGTACGCCACATTGCCCACGCCGGAGAGGATGGCGCCGTCGGCAGACGACTCTACGGTGCCGCCGTCGAACACCACCGTGCCAGAGCCGGGCCCCTTCTCAATGAACGGCGTCACCACCTTGCCGCCATTGCGCACATACAGAGTGCCTACGCCCGTTGCCTGATGGCCAAGGCGCGTGCCCTTCTCGAAGTACGCAATGCCCGTGCCGCTCACGTCGAACGTTGCCCTGCCTTCCTCGCCGATTGCCGCGGGATTCGCGGTGGAGGCGTAGGTGCCACCAGTCAACCGATACGTGCCCACGCCTTTTACGAATCGACCGGGAGCGAACCAACCCGCCGTGCAGGAGACTTCGCCGCCGCTTTGCTCAAGAAGGCCTACGCCGCTCTGGCCAACCTGGAAGTTGCCGTTGATCCGCAGCTTGCCGCCGGTGATGAACACCTGCCCGTTGCCGGCTTCGCCGGTGCCGATGGAGGAGTTGTCGCCAGCCGTGAATGTGCCGCCGTTGAGCGTGAAGGTGGCAGGTCCCGACTCGCCCACCTGAATTCGCAGGGGACATGTCACCTCGCCGCCGTTCTGCGTGTAGGTGCATTTGCCGCCGGTGTGCAAGCCAAGGCGCACCCATCCTGTGAAGGTGTTGGTGCCTTCGTTCATGATGTATGTGCCCACGCTCCCGTTGCCGTTGGCCATTCGCAGGTCTCTGGTCCTGATCTCGCCGCCGTTCTGCGTGAACGTGCCGTTGCCGCCTGCGCCCACGTACATGTCGAAGCCGTAGATCGTGCCGCCCGTCATGTCGAACGTGGTCTTGCTGCCGCTGTAGCAGGCCACCTGGAACGAGCCGCGGTCATGATTCGTTCCGCCTTGATGGATGACGCCGCCCGACATGCCGTAGTTGACGTCGGATCCGCTCCAGCGGCCGAGCCAGAGGTTGCCGTTGTTGTTGATGCCGGTCCACACCTCGCCGCCCGACTGCACGATCGTGCACTCGAGGCCGTTGGCGTCGCCGGCGTCGATCCAGTTCGTGAGGATCTTGCCGTCAGAGATCTCCACGGACGACTTGGATGCAGCCGCGTTTCCGCCGATCGTCAGACCGTCCACGCTGAAGTCAAGCACGTTGCCCGTGACTTCGAGGCGTCCCGAGCCGCCGTTGACGACGCCGATGTTGCCGCGCCCCGACGTCGTTATGGTGCCATGTCCGCCGGCGCGGAAGACGGTTGTGTTGTTCGCGGCGCCCAGGTTTAGGACCGAATTTGCCGCGTCTGCATCGCTCGTGCGGATGATGACGAGTTTCGCGTTGTCCGCGCTCTTGAGGTTCTCAATGCCGGTTATGAAGCCGGACTCCGTAGCGGTCACGGGATCGCCGTCTGCATAGAAGCGCACCTCGCCATCGGTCTCGGCGCTGTTCTTGAATTCCGCGCCGGCGCTTGCCGTCAGAGCGGAGAGGGTGAAGTTGTGCCCCGCAAGGTCGACGATGCCTGATATTCCGGGAACAACCTGAAGTCCGCGCCAGTCGCAGTCCGCCGTGAAGGTGCACGCCTCAAGCGTGATGGACCTGCAGGCGAACGATGTTCCCACGGGGAGCTGAAGGTTCATCTTGTCGCCGCCGATGAACACGGGCGTGTTCGCAGTCGGCACAACGCCGTCCTTCCAGTTGCCGGCAGTCTGCCAATCACCGTCGCCCGCATCGCCAGTCCAGACGGCGGAGAGCTTCGACGCCACGGTGATCGTGGTGCCGGAGAGCGTGGCCTGAAAGTTCGCCGAGTCCGTGAGCTCCACCATGTCGAGGATGCTCGCCACGCCTGTGGGAAGAGAGAACGCCGCGGCTGAGAACACCATGTCCGCGCCACTGCCGTTCACGGTGTCGAACACGATCTTGGCGCCGGCGCCCATGGTGACCGTTCCAGAGACGGCGTAGGCGTTGCCGTCGTAGGCGCCGTCGGGGAATTTGAACGTGGCGCCGGCGGGTATCACGACGCCAGTGGAGGCGTCGGCGCCGGCGGAGGTGCCAAGCGCGTCAGGGCCGAGCACGGCGTTCGCCGCAAGCTGCTCGTCACCGACGATGCCAGAGTAGATGCGCACCTCGTCGTAGCTCGCGTTGGCGTCGCGGTCGGAAGGCCACTGCGAATGGCCGATGTAGAAGATTGGCGATGTGAGATCGGCAAGCGTCCATCCGGCCTGGGTGTACGAGTCGTGCTTCTCAACGACGCCGGTGACGGTGTTCCGGCGCGCCCATGCGAGCGTGGTGGAGCCGTCGCTGTTCTTCTTGAGCGTCATGACGATGTGGTAGAGGGTGCCGTCCACGTATGGGGACATCGTCTCCGTCCTTGAAAACTTGTTCTTCACCTCCACCTGGTCCTGGGCGGCGGCGGTGCCGCGGCTCCAGGACATGAATATGTACTGGTTGTTGTCCGGCCCGTAGTCGAAGATTCGCGCCCAGTTGCGCACGGCGTTGCGCTTCGCCCACATCTCAATCGTCGCGTCGTCTGTTCCCAGCACTCCCGTGCCTAGATTCAGCGAGGCGCCGTTGTTTGAGTCGTTGTCGGTATTGTCGGAGGCCATCTTGACCATCTGTCCGCCAAAGGCGCTCGCCTCGAAGCTGAGCTGGTCCGCATGCCCGACTACCACTCCGTCGCTGCCGCCAATGGAATCGGCGTAGTCGCCGTTGAAGCTCCATCGGTGGGTGAGCTCGAACGCGCCGCAGTGCATGGACGCACACATCGCCGCAGCCGCAAGCAATCCCGACAAAACATTTCCAACTCTTGCCTTCATTGCAGAACTCCTTCTTGCTTTTCCTTGAGAATCATCCAACCATCCTCCACTTTGCCAACCATAAACGCTCTACCAGACAGAAATGCCGAGACCGTTTCAAGCGACAATTAGAAGAAAACCGGTGAACATTATGTCACATTTTAGCGGTGAATGCAACAAGAATCAAGAATAAAACAATGGCCAGGACGATAAAACGCCGCTGCAGACGCCATCTCTACAGCGCAAGTATGCCGAATTCCCTAAGCGGCTCAAGCGGTAGGCCCATGATGTTCTCGTACGAACCGGTGTACGACGCCACGATCAAGTCACCGCATTCGTCGATGTCGTACGCTCCCGCGCGGTCGGTGGGCTTCACCGCATCGACATAGCGGTCGATCGTCTCGGACGAAAGCGCGTGGAACGTGACGTCAGACCGCACGCACGCAGTGCGCACGTTTCCCGACGCGTCGCGGTACGCAACTCCGGTGAAGACGGAATGCGTCTGCCCAGACAGAATGCGCAGGAACTCGCGCGCCTCGTCGAAATCGCGCGGCTTGCCGAATATGCGCCCGTCAAACCACACGATCGTATCCGCCGCAAGCGCAGGAGATTTGGGGCATGCGGCGAGCTTGCGCGAGGCGTTCTCCACCACCGTGCGATCCGGATCGTGCGGCAGCGACACCTCTGGCGCATCGGTCTTCGCCACTTCGAAGTCAACTCCGTTCTCAGCGAGGATCTTTGCCCTTCGCGGCGACTGCGAGGCAAGCGTCAACGGCATCGTCTATCTCCTTGGGAATGAAAATCGGCAGAGCGTGCTCCGTGCCGGGCACCATCGTCACAGAGGCGCACGGAAACACAGTCTTGAGATACGCGGCGTTCTCGTGGCGCACTATGCCGTCGTGTTCGCTTTGAAAGATATGCACCGGAAAAGACGCGCCAGCGGGGAACGCCTTTGCGAGATCTGCGCGTAGATCGGTGGCGAGCAGATAGTCCAACCCGCGGCGCAGGTTTTCGTGGACGTCCATCATGTACGGATTCGGCAGACCCGGCGGCACGCCGAAGAACCCCTCGCCGTGCGTGATCTCGAGCCCGCGCAGAAGCGCGTCCAGGCGACGCTCGTTCATTCCGCGCCATCCCTCCTCGCGCACCTCCATCATGCGCGGCGT
>CAMIVJ010000239.1 GCA_946401765.1 uncultured bacterium
AGATGTCCGTATCGGTCATGCGATGCGTCGTCACGGCCCGCGCCGTTCCCGCCGCGCACACCATAAGCGCGGCCACCGCCACGCGAATCACGTTCTTCTTCATGCCTTTTTCCTCTCTTTCAATCGTTCATGCCAACACCGTCAGCGAACCAGGATCACGATTCCCATGAAACGCTCAAGGCGCAGGCCTTCAGCTTCGGGACAGATTTTGTAGCCATTGGCGCTGCTCTGCGCGTCGAGAACGAAATTCACGTTCGCGGGCTGCGACGGCCAAGTGACGACGTACGGGCTCTCGCTTTTCTTTATCGCAATCAAGTCGGTCCGCCCCGCGAGGTTCACGTTGATGACCGACGGCGCCTCCGCCGTGCCGGACTGGAAGATCATGTCGCCGATCACGCCGCTGGACGCGGCGGTCGTGTTCGCAACCGCATTCGTGAGGTCGAACGATCCCGTGATCTTGCTCAGGTCGAGCGTTGAGCCGTTGCACATTTGTATCGGCAGATGGCACGGTCCCGCCACATACCTCCCAAGCACGAGAAGGTGCGAGACGACTTGATTCTTAGACCAAGACGTCGCTTCGTAAACAAGTCCGCCCACGTCGGCATTGCCTTTCAACTTGAACATTGCTGGCGCATAAACTTCAACGTCAACGTTGTTCGGCCCGTAGCCGTTGAGCCATTCGTAGTTGCAGTTTCCGCCCGTGAACACCCACTTGCCGTAGTCGTTCGAGCGGAATGCGCCAAGCCCTACATATCCCGTGCCGTCGAACGTGAGGGTGTGCCCGTTCATCGTGAACATCGCAGGCGTCGTGTCTGGGCAGGCGAAATAGACATTGCTCAGCTCGAGTCGCGCGTCGTCTCCCGAAACGACGAATGTCCCGCCGAGAATCCTGTAGGCGTTGTTCCAACCATAGGATTGCGTAGCCGTTTGACTGCGCATCGTGCCCGCGAGGTCGTAGGCGTAGATGCAGGACGACGTGCTGAAGCAGCCGTTCATGTCGTACACCGCACCCTCGCAAATCTTCACGGATGCGTTCTTTGCCCCGAGCGGGAACTTGTTCGTGCCGAGCCTCAGCGTCCCGTCCGCAATCTCCGTCCCGCCCGTGTAGGTCTGGCTTTCGCGCGCGGCAATGAACGTTCCGTCACCATCCTTGACGAGCCTGAGCGAGCCCGTGAACAAGACGGTCGCGTTCGTGTTCGTCGTCCCTTCCGTGATGTCCACATGCAGTTCGCCCCCAGCGACCGAAGAGGTGATCGTCCCCTTGCCTTCAAGCGATCCGTTCAGGTACAGCTCCTTACCATTGAGATCCACCGTCACGCCTTCGGGGACGCACAGCAAGGGAATCCCACGCCAATCGACGGAATCCGCCGCGAGCGTTGCGCTTCCTGCCTCGATGCGGAGGTACTGCCACGGAATCGTCGTCCCGGCGGGAACGTCCCTCACGCCGAGGGAGCTGCACACGATCACGCGCGTGAACTCGCAGGGCAGGATGTTCGGCAGGACCGTCCCGGCACTGTTGCGGCACTCCCAGTTGTCGGCTGAGCCGAGGCTCGTGCCATCGCCCGCGCCAGTCCACGTCGCCGTCGCGGCGACGTTGTTGAGCTTTGCATAGACGATCTTTCCGTCGGCGGAGAGCGAAAGTTCGAAGCGGTTGTCCGTCACGGCGAAGTGCGTGAGTGCGTCCGCCTCGCCTTCGGGAAGCGCGATGCCGCCCGCCGTGAGCGCAACCTCGCCGATGCCGTCGTAGTTGGAGACGTCGAAGGTGATCTTCGAGCCCGCGCCGAGCGTGAGCGTCCCGCCCACGTTCACGGCGTAGAGCGGAACGGTGAGCTGAAGCCCCTCGCCGATCTCAAGTGCCTCAGGCGCAAAACGCGAATCCGCCGTGGCCTTGAGGGTGGCTGAAGCGGCAAGAGTGCCGCTTCCCCGAATGGCGAGCTTCTTCGGCGTGACGAAGGTGTCGTTGGTCAGCTCTACGCCGTCCGCAAGCGTCATCGCCACTTCGACCTCCGTATCTTCGAGCGCGGGATAGATCGTGGTGCGCGTGGTGTTCGCCCACGCCTCGTTTGCGTCATCCCATTCCCGCACCGTCCACGAGGCGAGGCCGCCCGCCCATGCACCGCTTGCCGTCACGTTGCGAACAAGGTTCGTCGCGTCAAGCGGAGGCAGACACGGAACGTTGTTCGTGAGCCATTGAATCTGCGCCGGGGAAAACGAGTGGTTGAAGATGGCTACCTCATCGACATACGTGTTTGCAATGCCGCCAATGTTGCGTTCGCCGCCGCTCTCGTTGAACACTTTCGATCCCACTGAGAAGCTCTTCAGCACGTCGGCAGCAGTCGGAGAAGAGAGAGTCCATTTCATTCCCGTGTCTGTGCCGTCGATGTAGAAATTCATCTGCGACGTCGCGGCGTTCCACACCATGCAGGCATTCTGCCAAGTGTTGGCCACGAGCTGAATGTCGTTGCCTTCACTAGACGGCGATCCGTAAACGTGAATGTTCACGGGATTGCTGGCGCTATATTCGAAACGTCCGTAGTGGTTGCCGATGCGAAGGGACATGAAGTCGCGCCAAAGAGATAGGCTCGCCGGCGCCTTTATCCAGAACGAAAGCGTCATGCCGGACAAGAGGCTCGCCCCCAGGCCGTCAGCCGCCGACGCCCCGTCCACACGGAACGTGGACTTGTTGTTCAGGTGAAACGCCCTGGTCGATCCAAACGCGCCGACGCTCGTCCAGTTGGCGTAAGCAGTATCCCATTTGGACGCTACATCAGTGCCGGTGCCGTAGTTGGTGGGCTGAACACCGCCCGTCGAATCGTCGCCCGTATCGAGAAGCCAGCAAATAGGCATTGCACGACCGGGACCGTTCGCGGGCTGGGCGGGACGGTACTTCGCGAGCCACTTGACTTGCTCCGCGGTCACGGGGTAGTCGAACACGGCAAGTTCGTCGATGCCCGTGTTGGTGGCGGCATTCGACTTTCGGTCTGCGCCGTTCAGAGCTCTCACCCACGAGCCGACGTGGATCTGCTGAAGGTCACCGGCCTGCCTGAGGTTGACATACCCGATCTTCTCGCCGCCGACATAGAGCGCGCACGTGGCGATGTTGTTCGTGCCGTTCGGCGTGAAGACGAAGGCCGCATGCTTCCACACGCCTGCCGGCGCGGCAGCGGCTGTTGAACTGGCCCCAGGGATTCCGACGAAGGGACACGTTGCCGCATTTGCGACATTGTAGTACAAGGTAAAATCACTGGTGTTTTTCGTGGTGTATTCGCAGCGGTAGTCAAGTCCGCCCACGCGGAAGCCGAAGAAGTCGTGCCATGCGGTATGCGACCCCGACGTCTTGAGCCAGAAGGAGATTGTGAACCCCTGAGTCGTGCCGCAGCCAAGCGAGGCGGAACCGTCGCCGAGCCAGAGACCAGTACTGGCGGCGGATGCATAGTATGCATAGTCCGACCCCTGGGCACCCGTCGTGCGCGGCACAGACGAACCCTTGAGCGTGAAATTGGCCGGGAGCGTCCCCTTGTCCACGCCCGTGTACGCGAGGCCGTTTCCGCTCGGCGTGTCAAAGTCGAAGTAGTGTATGAGCGAGCGCCCATGCACCGACGAGACCGTCGCCACGCAGATTGCCGCAATCGCGGTGCGAATCATTTTAGCATCCATGTTTGCTCTCTTTCTTTAGTGAAAATTGGGTACGTGAAACTCTTGCTGCCGTGCGTCAGTCCACATGACCTGCCTATTCAAGCGCAGGCGGAACGATCTTGCCGTCGCGCTGTGCCTCGGGATCGTGGTCGTGCGCGATGTACTGTCCGTTGGAGTCCATCCAGAGTATCAGCCGCTCGCGCTCCTCGGGCGTGAGCTTCACGCCGTGGTGGCCCGCGTCGAGCATCTTGCGGAGCGGGGCGTTCATCGCAAGATACCGGCCCGGCTCCGTATAGGCGGGCGTGAAGAACGCCCAATCCGTTCGCTTCCTCTCGACCATTTCCCAGGCAAAGTAGTTGGTGCGATGTACGAGATTGCTCCAGCTCGTCGAGAAGCCCCACTTGTCCTTGCGCCAATCGCCGGCGCGGAGGTCGGGCGCCTTCGGCTTGCGCTTCTCGCCGTGGCACGAGACGCACTTCGCGTCGAGGACGGGCTGCACTAGTCGCGCGTAGTTGAACGGCGCGGAGCCGTCGGGACCCGGCTTGATCGCACTAGGCGCACGACGCATCGCGAGGGGAAGGTTCGCCCGCGCCGTACGGCGCACATTCTCCTTCGGTTCGTGGCAGCCGCTGCACAAAAGCCGTTCGCCGGGGTGCAGGTAAGTATCGCTGCGCATGCTCTGCACGGCGCAACCATCGGCGCGGAGCGCCTGGAAGAAAATGGGCACGCCCACCGGCGCGGTGAAGTACGCGCTGCCGTCCGCCTCCACCGGCACCGTGCCGAGGCACTGGCGTCCCGTCTGGTGTATCTCCGCGCCGAGCCAGGGTTTCTGCTGCAGCGGTCTCACCTTCGGGAAGAGCTGCCACACGCGCAGGGCGGTGATCGTCTCGTTCGTCGGGAACGGAATGCGCGTGTCGTACACGTTGATGAGGCCGATCTCGCCGGTCTTCGGCATCTCGGCGGCGGGGATCGGCGCAGGACGCCTCCCGTCGGCGTCGGCGGGACGCCCCTCGAGCGTCTTGTGGGGAATCACCGGAGGCCTTTTCCGCGCGCCGATCGGCATCGGGTCGAGACACGAAATCGTGGGATGCGCCCAGATGCGCGTCTTGTTGCCGAACACATCTACGAGCGTGATCGCATAGCGACGTCCGCGCATCGGCACGTTGTACATTCCGTTGGCGTTGCCGTCGTAGGCGCAGATGTAGTACTTCTCGCTGAGCGGCCACGCCGTCGCGTACGAACCGCTGTTGCGGTTGCGGAACGTGTTCTGCTCCGCCTCGGGAAACGGCTGTTCCGGCGTGATGCGGCGAATGGCGCTCATTTCGCCGTCGTCCGGCACCGAGGGGTCGATCACAATGAGCGAACCCGCCGCCCAGCCGTGGTGAGGAGTTGCGGTGGAAACATACTTGCGCGATCCCGGTATCTGGCGGATGTTCATCTCCATCCGGGGCGTGGTCTTCGCGTTGATGCGCGTGTTGCCGTTCAGCTCGCGCGGGTCGCGTCCGTCGGGGAAGCACGTCCAGGCGTGGTGCGCCTGGC
>CAMIVJ010000240.1 GCA_946401765.1 uncultured bacterium
TCGAGGTAGCGGCGAATCTCCGGCACGAAGCGTCCCTTCCATTCAAGCGCCTCCGCCACCATGAAGAGGTTGAGACGGTACGCCTTGCGGAAGTACGGTGTTTCGTAGCGCACCCTGTTGCCCGTGCGGGAGAAGTCGCGGTAGAGGTCGTCTGTCAATTCGTCGATCTTCGCGCCAATCAGTTTTTCCGCCGATGCGATGATCGCGGCGGCGGCGGGATCGTTCGCAAGTGGCGCCCACGCCGCGCGATCGCACGGACGCGGCGCCGGCGTGCAGGGCTTTTCCGGCAGGCACGCCGCAATCTGATCCACGCGCGAAACAGGCGCAGGATTTGTCCCCTCCGCCGCCGCGTAAACCGCCGCAACGGTTGCCAACAACAATATTATCTTCATCATTCTTCCTCCGCCTTCCGCACAGCGTGTCAACACCTGGTATTGCGCGCGCGGCACAGCCAACTATCGCGACAGGAGACGTAGCGGGTATTGGACGTGAAATTATGAAACAACCTCTAGAACGCCGCTCGCCTTCGCAGGGATTTCAACCACTATGGCGCGGCGCTCGGGGATGTACTCAAACTTGACGGGAGCGCCAGCAAAGAGAACACGTTGCGGTTTCGACACGCGCGTCACCACAACCTTGGAAGGCGCCTGCGGCCACGCCGTCACGCGGCAGCGCAGCGTCCCCTTCTCGGGTGCAAGCGCCTCCACGTCTCCCGCCGCGTGCACGAGCGCCGGCGCGCCACTTCCCGGACGCACAACCGCGCGCACCGAATAGAACGGCATCTGCACGTATTCGGCGAAGTTCTCCTGCACCGTGCCGGGATTGATCGGAATCGGGTAACGCGCCTGGTGTTCCAGGTTCCAGGAGTCGGGCAGCAGCCCCACGAAACGCGGCTCTGCCGCCGTGTGGTTCTGCCGCGCGCCGGAGACCGTGATGCCAGTCGCGATGTTGCGCCAGAACTTTCGCGCCTTGACATCGGGTTCGATCCGCGCCAGGTCCCACAGCGCGGCGGAATACACAAGCCCGCACCACTGGACGGGACGCCCAATCCAGTTCGGCGCCACCCAGTGCGTCGCGCCCATCACAGCGCATGTCGCGTAAAGACCTACCGGATTCACGCCTGCGCCGAAGTCGAACGGCGGCGGCACGATGTACACCATCGAAAGGCCGCCATACGCCCAGTGCCGCGCCTCGCGGAGATAGGCGTAATCGGGTTTCAGGAGATAGGCGAGCGTATAGATCCGCACGAGGTGCGCCGAGGCCATGATGTCCGGCGTATGGAGCGGCATCTCCCACGGCTGCGCACCACGCGGCACGGTTCCGTGGTAGAGC
The DNA here is from genome assembly GCA_946401765.1 of uncultured bacterium. Taxonomy (GTDB): domain Bacteria; phylum Verrucomicrobiota; class Kiritimatiellia; order RFP12; family UBA1067; genus RUG572. The sequence goes on from CAMIVJ010000240.1 coordinate 1,333, forward strand.
GCAGTCGCCTTATCGACGATTGCAAGCGCCTTTGCAATCTCCGCTTCGTCGCCGCTCCACGTGGCCGCGGAGAGGAGTCCGTCAAGCGCCATCGCCGTGTAGCCGTTGCAGTGGTCTGCGCCGAGCGTCTCGCCGAAGTCGGGCTTGCCGGGCTGCGGCTTCCAGATGCGCTTTCCGCTGGCGAGCGTGACGTTGCCGCTCTTGAGGTCCGCGTCCCTGCGCGCAAGGTACGCCGACACGTCACCCGCAACGAGCACGGGCGCGGGACGCCGCACGTGCGAGACGCCCGTAAAGCCCACGTCGCGCTTCGGCACGGCGGCGAGGATCTCGGCGGCAACCGAACGCAGACGCGCGGCGAGTTCCCTGTCGCCTTTCGGCTCGCGGTCGAGCGCGGACGCAAGATGCTGCATGAGGACGGGCGCGTCCGCGACGAGCGACGACTTGAAGCTCCCGCCGATGGCGTGCTTGAACTTCACGCCCTCGCGGATGGCTGAATCGAGCCAGCCGTGCGCGAGCTGTTCGAGCGCGGTCGTCTGGTCGATCTTGTCGGGCGGCAGAAGCGTTGTGCCGGAAAGCCATGCCTCGATGGCGTCGGCCACGCTCTCTCCCTCACCCGCCTTGAACAGCGCCAAGTGTTCAAGTTTATGGAGCGGAACTGGTTCGTACACGTCAAGTTCTGACTCGCCGCGCGCCGGTCCCACGGCGGGTGCCCAGAACGCAAGAAGGTGTCCGCCGCTCTTGAACAGACGATCGGGCGTATCAAACACGGCTGCGCACTGGGACGGTCCCGCACCGGACCTCTTGATCTTTTCCAGCTCCATCCACAACGCGGCGAAACTGCTGCCGTCCTTCGTGAACACAGCCATCGGCGCGCTCAGACGGTATTCGGCCGGTATCAGGCGGTTGTGTTCGTGCGTGCGGATTTCCTTCGTGTTGGACGACGGCTCGTCGTCGAGGTACTCCACGCCCGCGAGCATCGCCTGGTGCTTGTGTCCGTTTGAGTCCCGATCGACAAACAGCGTCAACGCCGGCACATGCAGTGCCTTCGCCGGTTTGCCGTTGTCTTTGGGCGTCTCAGCCTCAATGCGTGTGAGTACGGCCAGGGCATCGTTCGTCTTATCCGTCATGAAGTGTCGACGGATCCACCATCTGCGTCCGTCTGCATCTGTCGTTGTTGCTTCTGTCGAGATTCCGCCGTCCGGATGCACCTGACCGCTCATCTTCGCCTGTGACCAGTCGAGCGTGCGCACCTTGCCGGACTTGTCGACGTAGACGAACGGTTCCTCCGGCAAGTTCTCCACCGTCTTGCCGCGCGAGATGAACCGAAACGCGCCGATGCGGTCGGGGTCGTGGCGCAACTCCCATCCCCCGCCTTTGAGCACGAGCGGCGTGGATGCGGGGATTATGAGCGGCGTCACCTTCTGCGGCACGTAGCTCCAGAGCGGCTTGCGCCATTCCATCGTGAGATTCTTCACCGTGAACGTCTCGTTGCTGCCGGGCGGCGGGTCGAGGCGGAAGTGACAGGGGCCGTTCAGGTTGAACGGAACGGTCCCTCGCGTTGCGAAGCGGGTGTATGGCGGATTACCCACGGGATACAGGCGACACGACATCTTCTCCGAATAGGGCCTGTTCGCCGGGGCAAAGAAGAGCTGCCAGCTATTGTCGCGCGCCGTCGGCGCACACGTCATGGTGAACGTCATACGCCGCGGTTCTGCGGGAACGGCCGGAATTTCGATTGCCGGGCCGAAGAACCAAGGGTCTTCGCCATTGATCGAGAAGGAAAGTCCTTTATCGGATGAAACCACGTTCGCTACATGGTGCGGGTTACCCCATTTGTTCGGCTTCGTGAAGTCGGCTATGGTGCAGGCCTCCCCCTGTGCGAACGCCAGATGCGCCACGGCAAACGTCGTGGCGGCAATGGCACAGCAAAGCAGAAGCCGAGGACAAGTATTTACATTGAATGCGCTTCCTACATTCATAACATCTCCGTTTTCGTTTGTCTTGCTGATCACCAAATCGCGGCGCGGGCAGGAGCAAGGCCTTCGGCGGAAACTGTCAGCGTGAGTTCGCCCGGGCCGTCGCGACGAATCACCGCCATGGCCTTCCCAAAGAAGAGCTGATGCGAGGCCGTCTCAGTGAACGCCTCAAACTCGTGCGGATTCCCGTTGCCAACGCCAAGGATCTTGCCAGGGCCGTCCAGCTTGAAGTTCACGCGGTTCATCGCAAGAGGATTGCGTACGCCATTTGCGTCAAGCACATCCACCTGCACCCATGCGAGAGCGCCTGGATCGTCCGCAAGTTTCGGTTCCACGGTCAACTTCAGCGCGACTGGTTCTCCCGCTGTCTTCATAACCGTCTCTCCGATGCGCTTCCCGCCGCGATATGCCACGGCCTTGAGTTCACCAGGTTCGTACGGAACGTCGAACCAGCGTAGACGGTACTTCCCGCATACGTTGTAGTAGGAGGAATACGGGGGCACGTCAAGACGTGCCTCGTATGCGCATATCTCCCGGATAGACGCCCATACATTATTCGCATCCGTCACGAGCACGCGGAGGTGCCGCGCCATTACTGGCTTCTCGAACACGGGCCTTCCCTCGCCGCCCTTCTTCTTGGCAAACACGTTCGTCCATGCGTTTCCGTCTAGCGACGCCTGCAGCTCGTATGCGTATTTCTTGTAGTCGCCTTCGAAGTCTATCATCACGGTCGAAAACATACGCGTCTCGCCCATGTCAAGCTGGAGCCATTCAGGGAAATGACTGCTGCTCGCGCACCAGCGCGTTGTGCCGTCACCATCCGTCGCGTGCTTATCAAGATTTCCCTTGTCCACTTCGGTCGAGGAGGCGGAAACCTTGGCGCCTGCAAGCAGATTCCTGTGCTTGGAGAAAACATCCTCGCCTTTCTTGCGGATGCCGAGAGAGCGTCCATTGAGAAAAAGCTCCGCATGGTCGCCGCTCGTGTAGACGTACACAGGCACGTTCTTCCCCTCGCGTCCCTTCCAATTCCAGTGCGGAAGGATGTGGATGGTCTCGTCCTTCGTGTTCCAGTGGCTGCGGTAGAGATAGTAGCGGTCCTTGGGCACGCCGGTGAGATCGACGATTCCAAAGTAGGACGAACGCGACTCCCTGGAGAAAGGCGTAGGCTCGCCGAGGTAGTCGATGCCAGTCCAAACGAACTCGCCGCACACGTAGCGGTCCTTCTCCATGTAGTTGAACTCGACGTCCGCGATGTCCGGCCCCGCGTTGTGGTCGTAGGAATCCACCTGGAACTGGTCGTTCGCGAAGTTGCGCTTTCCATCGGGGGGCGGGTTGAGGTAGAATCCGTACGTGCTGAAGGCGGACGCCGATTCCGAATATACAATCGGCTTAGCGGGATACTTGGCCTTTACGGGGCGATAGCACGCGCCGTAGTTCCATCCTGTGATGTCGAGGTCTGCATAGATTTCCTTGTCCAGCACATTCTGGTGAGACATGAAATAGATATTCCCGTTACCGATCGGGCGGGTCGAGTCAAACTCGCGCATCTTCTCGCGGAACAATCTGCAGCGCTCGCGGGTGAGACCATTCGCGCCTTCGCCGATTTCGTTGCTCATCGACCAGATCACCACGCAGGGATGGTTCCTGTCGCGCTTGACGAACGCCTGCAGATTCCTCGCCACATACTCCTCGAGGTTCTCGTCTTTCCGGCGTCCCGCCGTTCCGTCCCACTTGTCGAAGCACTCGTCCCACACCACGATGCCCATCTCGTCGCAGAGGTCCAGCACCTCCGGCGCGGGACAGTTGTGGCTCG
>CAMIVJ010000241.1 GCA_946401765.1 uncultured bacterium
CCGCCGAAGGGATGCGGATGAAGCGACAGGAGTGTCGCTTCCCCGAAAAGCGCCGCTTCCGCCGAAGGGATGCGGATGAAGCGACAGGAGTGTCGCTTCCCCGAAAAGCGCCGATTTCGGCCGGATGCAGGTGAGTGACCGGTTACCGCCTCTGGCTGATTAGCCTTGCATGAAACCAAACGGTATGATACAATATGGCACCATGAAAAAACAACTTGAAGACGGCAACCCTTTCCGGTACGGATGCGTGGTCGAGGACAGCTTCTACTGTCCGAGGCCGTCGCTTGAGAAGCAGCTCGCCGGGTTCATCCGCTCCGGACAGAACGTCGTCGTCCACGGCGAGCGGCGCATGGGCAAGACGTCGCTGATCAACGCGGTCGTCCGCGGCATGCGCGGCTGGCGCATGCTCTACGTGGATCTGCTGCACGTCCAGACCGTCGGCGACGTCTGCCGCCGGATCGTTTCGGCCGTGCGCAACATGGAGCGAAAGGCGTCCCTTTTCGAAAAGGCCCTGAAGTTTCTGCCGAGGCTGCGCCCCGTGATGAAGGTCGACCCTTCCACGGGAGAATTCGGGTTTGGATTCGACGCGCGCGCGGCGGAGGACCCGTACGCCGTGGAAGACGTGCTCGACATGCTGGCAAAAGTCGTGGCAGGCGGGCGCACGGTCGTCGTGTTCGACGAATTTCAGGATGTCTGCGATCTTTCCGACGCGCAGACCGTACTGGCCCTCATGCGTGGCCGGATCCAGTTCCAGGGCGACATCCCGTATGTGTTCATCGGCAGCGTCAGAAACAGAATGGTAGATCTCTTCGACAACCCCGACAGCGCCTTCTACAAGTCGGCGCTCACGCTCTGCGTGGGGGAGATCGACAGGGATTCGTTTGTGAAGTTCCTTCGGTCCCGTTTCGAGAGCGGGCATCGCCGAGTCTCCGACGAGACGGTCAGGGCAATCATGGACACCGTCGCGGATATCCCGGGCGACGTGCAGCAGCTGTGCGAGGCGGCATGGGGCGTGACGGCGGGCAGCGTGGGGACGGAGGACATCGAGGCCGCGCTGCAGGTCGTGTTCATGCGCGAGGGGGACAAGTTCGAGAGCTTCTGCGAACGCCTTTCGCCAGTGCAGTTCAAGCTGCTGGTGGGCATCGCGCGGCAGGGCGGGCGCGAGATCCAGTCGCGCGCGTTTCTCGACGAGGTCGGAATCGGCAATGCGGCGTCCGCTCGAAAGGCTGCAATCCGTCTGTGCGAACTCAGGTACATCTATTTGTTCCGTGGTGAATACAGGTTCACCAGCATGTTCTTCCGGGCCTGGCTTCTGCGCCAGGACTGGTGAAGGGAAAAGGTAATATGACTGACGAGGCCTGCATCAAGGGAACCAATTGACAGCAGACAATTCCATAATGACATAATGCAACTCCAAGCAGCGAAAGCAAACTGCGCGTCCGAAACCTTGTCCGCCTTTGTTGAGAGTGTCCGTTATTATGGCAAACTGCGCAGAATGCCACAATGACACTAAGCACTAGGCACCAGGCACCAACCTATGGTATAATCTTTACCGGCATCAAAAGGAAGGACCATTTGAACATGAAGAACGACTGCATTTTCTGTGCGATCGCGGAGGGAGAGATTCCGAGCTTCAAGGTTTATGAAGACGACCTAGTGCTTGCGTATCTCGACATCAACCCCTGCTCAGAGGGGCACACGCTCGTCATACCCAAGGCCCACTACGCAGGCCTTCTCGACGCGCCAGACGCCGCACTCGGCGAGATCCTCTCCCGCGTAAAGAAGGTGGCCGCGCACATCAAGGAGGCGCTCCCCTGCGACGGTTTCAACATTCTGCAGAACAATGGTTCCGCCGCCGGGCAGAGCGTCTTCCACCTGCACTTCCACATCGTGCCGCGCCGCGAAGGCGGCGAGCCGCTCTCCTTCAAGAGCGGGAAGGGCGACATGGCGGCCCTCGAGGCGCTCGCCGCTCGTCTTCGCTTCTAGCAACCGCCGGCGCACCGCGCAAATAGGAAAATGGAAATTCCCGAGATCACATACGACGTCGAAGACTACTCCGACATCCTCCGCAAGGACTCCCGCTACGACTCGCGTGCGTACGACTTCGTCATGCGCACGATCGCCGAGGCGAGCGAGAGCGCCAAGGGACACGTCACCGGGCAGGAGCTTCTTGGTTTCTTCCGCGACCTCGCGCTCGACGCGTACGGCCCTCTCGCCTTCACCGTTCTCTCGCAGTGGGGCGTGCACAGCTGCGAGGACGTGGGCGAGATAGTGTTCAACCTCTACGACGCGAAGCGCATCGGGAAGACCGATAGCGACTCGCGCGCCGACTTCATCGGCGGCTTCGACTTCCGGGAAGAGTTTCTCGGTCCGTACGCATAGGAGACGCCGCGATGCGCTTTGCGCTTTCCACAAACTGGAACAACGCCCGCCTCGACGACGGTTCCGCCATCGTGGACGAGGCGCTTGCGCTTGGATTCGACGCCCTCGAACTCGGCTTCCGCACCACGCCGGAACAGCTCGTGGGCTTCCGTCGCCGCATCGGCGAGATGCCAGTCGATTCCGTGCATGCGTACTGTCCGGTTCCCGTGGGCGCGCCTAGCGGACACCCCGAGCTGCACCAGCTCGCCGACCCAGACGAGGACGAGCGCGCCCTCGCACGCCTTCTGCTGAAGGACACTCTCCATTGCGCGCAGGACCTTGGTGCAAAGGTTGTCGTCACGCACGCCGGATACGCGCGCCTTGACGGATGGTTCGTGAACTACGGTTCTGACGCCCTGCGCCAGCTCATCCTCGGCCCGGACGGCAAGCCAGCCCCTGGCAACCCGCGCCATGCCAAGTTCCTCGCGAAGGCAAAGGCGCGTCGCCGCGCGCGCGGCAAGAAGCTGCTCGAGACGTTCCGCCGCGAACTCGACAAAGTGATTCCCGACCTCGAAAAGGCGGGCGTGACGCTCGCCCTCGAGAACCTTCCGAGTCTAGAGGGCTTTCCCAACGCGGACGAGGCGCTTGAGCTGATGGAGGATCTCGACGGCGCGCCAGTGCGCCTCTGGTTCGACACCGGCCATGCGCGGGTGCGCGAATGCCACATGTGGAGCGAGCCCTCGGCCGAGGTGGCGCGCCGCGTGGAGGAGCACGTGTGCGGAATGCACCTCAACGACGTGGAGGACTACCACGACGACCACCGCCAGCCGGGATGGGGGAAGGTTGACTTCGCGGCGCTTGCGCCGCTCGCGCGCCGCAACGTGCTGCGTGTATTCGAACCGCATTCGCCGGTCACGTTCGATGAACTGAAGAAATCGCTGGAGGAGATGCGCGTACTATGGTCGAAGACGTAGCAGTGCTGATTCCGGCGTATCAGCCGGACGAATCCCTAGTGGCGCTCGTTGAAGAGCTTCGCGCGCACTTCGTCCACGTGGTGGTGGTTGATGACGGCTCCACCGTTGGTGCGGAGGCGTTCGCGTCCGTGCGGCCGCGCGTGGACGCTCTACTTGCGCACGAGCGCAACCGCGGCAAGGGCGCCGCGCTGCGCACGGGGTTCGCCTGGATACGAGAGAATCTGCCGCACGTGAAGGGCGTTGTCACGGCCGACGCCGACGGGCAGCACAAGGTGGCGGACATCTGCCGCGTTGCCGCCGAGGTTCCATCTTGGCAGGGCGGGCTCGTGCTTGGTGTGAGACGGTTTGTAGGGCGCGTGCCGCTGCGCAGCCGTTTCGGAAACTTCTGGGCGCGCGTGTTCTTCTGGATCCTTACGGGGCTTTCCGTCAGCGACACGCAGACTGGGCTGCGCGGCATTCCGCGCGATCTTCTGGGGCGGATGCTGGAGATTGCGGGCGACCGATACGAATACGAGATGAGGATGCTTGTGGACGCGAGAAAGCATGCGCGCAGGCCGAAGCAGATACCGATCGAGACGGTGTACCTGCCGGGCAACAAGTCGTCGCATTTTCGTCCGCTCCGCGACTCCTTCCTCACCCAGCTCGCGCTTCTTCGCGCCCGCCTCGGCCTGTGAAACGTCCTCACATGGTCCCCAAAGGCGCTGTTTATTAGCACCATGTTAGAGAATCTGCGATTCTCCTTTTTTGCGCTTGCACGCGCGCCGTGATTGCGCTATATTTTACGGCGAAGGCAGCAGAAGGTCCGCGGAGGACGCGCTGCCAAACCAAAGAAAGGAATCGAGATGGATCTGCAGAACGCTACCAACCGCATCGCCGCCCAGGGCGAGCTGGTGAAGAAGATCACGAACGAAGTGGGCAAGGTGATCGTGGGCCAGGAGAAGCTGATCGACCGGCTTGTGCTCGCGCTTGTGACCGACGGCCACATACTGCTGGAAGGCGTGCCGGGCCTTGCGAAGACCTTGAGCGTGAACACGCTCGCGAAGGTGCTGGGCCTCGACTTCAAGCGCATATCGTTCACGCCGGACCTTCTGCCGGCCGACGTGGTTGGCACGCTGATCTATTCGCCGAAGACGGGCGAATTCTCGCCGAAGAAGGGCCCGGTGTTCACGAACCTGCTGCTGGCGGACGAGATAAACCGCGCGCCGGCGAAGGTGCAGAGCGCGCTTCTCGAGTCCATGCAGGAAAAGCAGGTGACGATCGGCGAGACCACCTACCCTCTTCCCCAGCCGTTCCTCGTGCTCGCCACGCAGAACCCGATCGAGCAGGAAGGCACCTATCCTCTTCCCGAGGCGCAGGTAGACCGCTTCATGTTCAAGTGCCTCGTCGAGACTCCCAGCCGCAGCGACGAGCGCCGCATCATGGAGCGCTTCGCGCAGCAGGCCAGCCTGCCCGAGGCAGAGACCGTGTGCGGCATGGACGACATCCTCGCCCTGCGCGAGACGCTCAAGGAGGTGTACTGCGACGAGAAGGTCGGCGACTACATCCTCGACATCGTCTTCGCCACGCGCGAACCTGACCGCGTGAAGGGCCTCGAGGGCATGAAGGAGCAGATCCAGGTGGGATGCTCCCCGCGCGCCACGCTCTGCCTCAACAAGGCCGCCCGCGCCAACGCGCTTCTGCACGGCCGCGCGTATGCGACGCCGCAGGACGTGAAGGAGGTCGCCCACGACGTGCTGCGCCACCGCATCCTGCTCACTTACGAGGCCGAAGCAGAGAACGTCAC
>CAMIVJ010000242.1 GCA_946401765.1 uncultured bacterium
AAACCTTCAAACTTTCAAACATCAGAATGTGATATACTATCGTCATTGGAGATCAAAGAGATGGCAGAGCAGATATCATTCGAGCCCCCGAGGGGCATGCGGGATTTCTATCCCGAGGACATGGCGTGGCGCAACCGCGTGTTCGACGCGTTCCGCGCCGCCGGCGAGGCCGCCGGATTCGAACCCTACGACGCGTGCGTCGTGGAGAGCTACGAGCTTCTCGCGCGCAAGGCGGGCGAGGAGGTGGGCGAGCAGATCTACCATTTCAACGACAAGAGCGATCGTCACCTTGCCCTCCGCGCCGAAATGACGCCCACGCTTGCGCGCATGGTGGCGCAGCGCCAGGGCACGCTTGCGTTCCCGATAAAGTGGACGGCCATCGCGCAGTGCTTCCGCTACGAGCGCATGACGAAGGGACGCAAGCGCGAGCACTACCAGTGGAACTGCGACATCATCGGCGAGGAGAGCGTCCTCGCCGAAGTGGAGGTGCTGGGCGCCGCCTGCGACGCGCTGCGCCGGATGGGCCTCTCCAACGCCGACTTCCGCGTGCACGTGTCGAGCCGCGCGCTTCTCTCCGAACTGCTCGCGGCGAGCGGCATTCCTGCCGCCCTGCACGCGCAGGTGTTCCTCGCGCTCGACAAGCGCGGCAAGATGCCCGACGAGGAGATCGCCGCCATGCTGCGCGACGGCGGCGTTGACGAAGCTGGCGTGAAGGCGACGTTCGCCATCATGGACCTGAAGACTCTTGACGAGGCTGCGGCTCTTGCGGGTGCGCCCGCAGAGGGCGCGCGCAGCGGCGTGGAGGATCTGCGCGAGCTCTTCCGCCTCGCCGCAATCGCGGGCTTCGCCGACTGCCTTGAATTCGACATCTCCGTCATCCGCGGCCTCAGCTACTACACGGGCATCGTCTTCGAGTGCTTCGACGCGAAGCGCGAGTTCCGCGCCATCTTCGGCGGCGGCAGATACGACAACCTCCTCACCACGATAGGCGGCGCGCCTGCGACGGCGGTGGGGCTTGGTTTCGGCGACGTAGTGGTGACAGAGCTTCTGAAGGCGCGCTTCGGCGAAGAGGCGCCCGTGCCGAAGAAGGGCGTGTACGTGGGATGGATGTTCCCCGAGCAGCGCGACGCGGCGCTGGCGCTCGCGGCGAAGCTGCGCGCGCAGGGAGAGTGCGTGAACCTCGCGCTCAGGAAGGCTAAGCCGAAGCAGTTCTTCTCCCGCGCGGGGGCGAGCACCTGCGCGAAGGCGGTGTTCCTGGGTCCGGACGACGTGGCGGCCGGCCAGGCGAAGATCAAGGATCTCGCGACGCGTGAGGAGACGGTGATCGCCCTCTAGCAGGCGGCGCGTGCGCGGCTCAGGAAAGGATGTGACATGACGATGCAAACTACAGCGAAAAGTCTTTGCGCGCTTGCGGCGTTCGCCGCCGGCCTTGCGGCGTTCGCGGTGGATCCCTCCAACGCCGTGCTGCGTCTTCTCAACTCGCGCGCAAGCGGCTCGCCGCGTGCATACGCCGAGGCCGCGGAGGAGGTGGCCGCGCAGGCGAAGTCCGGCAAGGCCGTGTACGCGTTCGTGCTGGGGCTCGTCTCGCGCGAGCGCGACGCGCCGCCGGCCGCGCGCCTCGACGAGGCCACGCGCAAGAAGTATCTGGACGACAACCGCGGCCCCATCAAGAAGATCGCCATGGAGCGAAACAACCCCATGGCCCTCTATCTGCTCGCGCTGGACTCTGGCGACACGAACCTTCTGCACCGCGCAGCGGACGCCGGCAACGTGCAGGCTGAGAACGCCTGGGGCTCGCTCATCTTCTCGCTTGCGCTCTCGGACCCCAGCGTCACCTCCAACCAGATGGCGCACTTGATGCATCAGGCCCATGCCTGCTTCAAGGATGCCGCCGGCAAGGGCGACGCGAACGGCCTCTACAACCTCGGCATGTGCCTCTGGCGCGGCCTCGGCACCGAGCGCGACGACCAGTCGGCCTTCAACTGCTTCCGCGCCGCGGCCGAGAAGGGCCACCCCGAGGCGATCAACAATATCGGCGCCTTCTTCCGCGACGGATCGATCGTGGAGCGCGACGCGGAGCTTTCAGCCAAGTGGTTCGCGAAGTCCGCCAGCTACGAGAACCCGTTCGGGCAGTACAACTACGCGCTCGCCCTCCGCAGGGGAGATGGCGTGGAGAAGGACGAGAAGAAGGCCGTGGAGCTGCTGGAGAAGTCGGCAAACGGCGGCTGCGTGGAGGCGGTGAACACGCTTGGGGTGGCATACTGGAAGGGCGAAGGCGTGAAGAAGGACGCCGCAAAGGCATTCAAGCTCTTCATGCGCGCGGCCGATACCGGATACCCTCCGGCGATGGACAACATCTCCACGTGCTATGAACAGGGCGACGGCGTGGCCGCGAGCGAACGCAAGGCCATGGAGTGGAAGATCCGTTCGCGTGCCGCGCGCGGCGATCGCAACGCTCAGGCGTGGCTGCAGCAGAACGCACAGAGAGACTGAAGGAAAAGGAACAGAAGAAGAGATGAAGAAGCAGGAGAAATCCGGCGCGCAGGCGCTAGTCGATTCACTCGCGAAGGCGGGCACGGAAGTGCTGTTCGGATATCCGGGCGGACAGTGCCTGGACATTTTCAACTGCCTCCCCGAGGCGCCGTTCCAGTTCGTGCTGGGCCGCCACGAGCAGGGATGCGTGCACATGGCCGACGGCTACGCGCGCGTCACTGGCAAGGTGGGCGTGTGCCTCGTGACGTCGGGTCCTGGCGCCACGAACACCGTCACCGGCCTCGCCACCGCCAACATGGACGGCGTTCCGATCGTGTGCATCACGGGCCAGGTGCCCATGAACCAGATCGGCACGGACGCCTTCCAGGAGGCTGACACGACTGGCATCACGCGCGCCGTCTCGAAGCATAATTTCCTCGTCCACTCGGCGGACGAGCTTCCCGAGATCGTTGCCGAGGCGTTCTACATCGCGACGCACGGCAAGCCGGGTCCGGTGGTGATAGATGTTCCGAAGAACGTACAGCGTGCCATCACCACCGCGCAGTACCCCGAGCGCGTGTCGCTGCGCGCCTATCATCCGGAGTGCTACGCAACGGCTGCGCAGATCGCCCGCCTCGCGAAGCTCATCAACGAGGCGGAGCGCCCAGTCATCTACGCGGGCGGCGGCGTGATCGCGAGCGGTGCGGCGAAGGACGTTGCCGCGCTCGCCCACCGCGCGCAGATTCCCGTGGCCACCACGCTCATGGGCCTTGGCTCATTCGACGAGCACGATCCTCTCTCGCTGCGCCTTGCCGGAATGCACGGCACGGCGGCCGCCAACTACGCGATCAACCACACGGACCTTCTGATCGCGCTCGGCGTCAGGTTCTCCGACCGCGTCACCGGCAAGCTCGCCGCCTACGCGAAGAAGGCGAAGATCGTGCATGTGGACTGCGACCCTGCCGCGATAGGAAAGAACGTTCGCGTGTCGCTTGGAATCGTGGCTGACATCAAGGACGTCTTGACGACTGTCTCCTCCCGCGTGAAGAGCGCCACGCACGAGGCTTGGCTCGCGCAGATCGATGAGTGGAAGAAGCAGCGTCCGATGACCTACAAGCCCATGCATCCGAACGTGATCATGCCGCAGCAGGTGATCGAGGCGATCGACAAGGCAACGAAGGGCGAGGCGGTGCTGGTGACCGACGTGGGGCAGCACCAGATGTGGACGGCGCAGTACTTCCGCCACAACCGTCCGAGGCGCTTCCTTTCGTCCGGCGGCATGGGCACGATGGGCTTCGGCATCCCGGCCGCCATCGGCGCCGCGTTCGGCCGTCCCGACCGCAAGGTGGTGGCAGTGTGCGGCGATGGCGGCGCGCAGATGACGTTCGAGGAGCTCGTGGTGGCGGTGGAGCACAAGCTGCCCGTCACGTTCGTCGTCGTCAACAACGCATGTCTCGGCATGGTTCGCCAGTGGCAGGAGCTCTTCTACGGAAAGCGCTACGCGGGGTCGATCCTCTCAGTGAAGGGCAGGCTCGCGAACGAGCGGCTTGAGCAGGACCTCAAGTACGACTATCTGCCCGACTTCGTGAAGCTCGCCCAGGCGCATGGCGCAGATGCGGTGCGTGTGATCGACCCGGCGAAGCTAGAGGGCGCCATCCGCAAGGCGGTGAACGCCGGCAGGACAACGCTCGTGGAGGTGATTGTCGAGCCGCGTGCGAACGTCTTCCCGATGCAGCCCGGCGGCCAGCCGGTCGAGGGCATGATCTTCGAGTGATGCGTTCCGCAATGAACGACATGGCTTTGTAAAATGATTGTATGGGTCGCTCTGCGTTGTTGTGCGGCGGCGGCGGATTATGATATAATGACAAAGTAGTCAACAGAATTGGAAATCACATGAATGCCATCTCAGAAAAAGACTTCATGCCCGTGGATCAGCTGCGGGCGATGCAGCTCGAAAAGCTGCAGAAGCTCATACCGTACGAGTACGAGCGCGTACCGCTCTTCCGCCGCCGCTGCGACGAGAAGGGCGTGAAGCCGCGCGACCTCGTCACGCTCAAGGACCTCGCGAAGTTCCCCTTCATGAAGAAGACCGACCTCCGCGACGAATATCCGCTTGGCCTCACCGCCGCACCGATGAGCGAGATCAATCGCTTCCACTGCTCCTCCGGCACCACGGGCAAGCCCATCTGCATTCCGCAGACCGCAGGCGACGTGGCGATATGGACCGAGGGCGTTTGCCGCTGCATGGCCATGTACGGCATAACGAAGGACGACGTGGTGCAGGTTTCGTACGGATACGGGCTCTTCACCGGCGGCCTTGGAGCGCACTACGGCGCGGAGGCTCTCGGCTGCGCCGTGCTGCCGACGGGCGCGGGCAACACAGAGAAGCAGATCATGCTGATGAAGGACCTTGGCGTCACGGTGATCTGCTGCACGCCGAGCTACTTCCTGCATCTCGCCACCGTGGCGGAGAAGCTGGGCATTGATTTCCGGCGCGACACGAAGCTGCGCCATGGCGTGTTCGGCGCTGAGCCGTGGACCGACGAGATACGCGAGAAGATCGAGACGATGTCGGGCATCAAGGCTCACGACATCTACGGCCTCACCGA
>CAMIVJ010000243.1 GCA_946401765.1 uncultured bacterium
CAGCTGCTCTCGTCTGGGCAGCCGCTTGTGCAGCTGAACATCGGAGAGGGCGAGTAAGTTCTGCGCCTGTGGCGCACAAGGCGTAATCCTTCGACGACGAGTGGGGGCTCCAATCCGATTTCATTGTGGCATTATGGAATCGCTGCCCTCAATGCCACAATGCCATAATGGCTCATTTTCACATTTTCACAATCTCACAATAACGATGTCTCTTGCGGCTATCCCTGGCAGAATCTTGACATTTTTGTTGCACTTTTCCCTATTGCGCTACGCAAGGGAAAGTGCTAAACTAATTGCGTCATGAGCACATTGGCATCCATAAACAAGCAGTGGTGGTGGCCTTGCGGATTCGGTTTCGCAAGGCGCGTGATGTCGTAGTGCTGAGTCAACGGTAAGGACATTCCAAACGCAGAGCAGGCGGACCGAATCCAAAAGGAGTTCGGTCCGCTTTCGTTTTACACTCAATCAACAACAAACAAAGAAAGATCAGACAATGCTTAAGAAACTCTCAGAAGAAGAATTCAAAAGGCGCGCGGCGTCAGCCGACCGCGTGGCCGTGTTCAAGGAGTTCCTCGCCGACAGAGAGACTCCCGTGGCCGCGCTCTCGCGTCTGGACGACGACGAGGAGGCGTTCCTCCTCGAAAGCGTCGCAGGCGGAGAGACTCGCGGACGCTACTCGTACCTCGGTATCGAGCCGCGCGGACATGCCGAGGGCGCAGATGCGCTCGCCGAGCTGAAGAGCTCCTTCGCCGCCGCCCGATATGCGCCCGCGCCGGAGCTGCCAGAGTTCCAGGGAGGCGCGGTGGGATACGTCGCATACGACGCCGTGCGCATCTTTGAACCGAAGGTGGCCTTGAGAAACGAGGAGGGCACGCCGCCGATGGCGTTTCTCGTCTGCGACAAGTTCCTGGTCTTCGACAACGTGCGCGACACCGTGACCATCGTGGTGATCGCCGACGCGGCGAAGGCGGGCGCGTATGCGGAGTCGATGAAGGAGATCGAGCGCATCTACGCGAAGATGCTGAGCGCCGAGTCAATCGCCCGTGTGATCGAGCGGAACGGCAGCGCCGCCTCTTCCAGGGCTGCCGCCGCCGAGTTCCGCTCGGAGATGACGAAGGGCGAATTCTGCGAGATGGTGGAGAAGTGCAAGGAGGCGATCGCCGCAGGAGAGGTGATACAGATCGTCCCCTCGCAGAAGTTCACCACGAAGACCGACGTGCCGGCGCTTGCGCTCTACAGGTCGCTCAGAATGATCAACCCGTCGCCATACAACTTCTTCATGCGAATCGGCGCGAAGACGCTCATCGGGTCGTCGCCAGAGGAGCTTGTGAAGCTCGCGGGGCGCACGGCGTCCACGGCGCCGATCGCGGGGACGCGTCCGAGAGGCGACACCCCTGCGCGCGACGCCGAGCTCGAGCGCGAGCTCAAGGCCGATCCAAAGGAGAACGCCGAGCACGTGATGCTCGTCGACCTCGGCCGGAACGACCTCGGCCGCGTGTGCGAGACGGGCAGCGTGAAGGTGGAGGGCCTTGCCCACGTTGAGCGCTACTCCCACGTGATGCATCTCGTGAGCAACGTGAAGGGCACGCTTGCGAAGGACCGCGACGCGTTCGACCTTCTTCCCGCGGCCTTCCCCGCAGGCACTCTCTCCGGCGCGCCCAAGGTGCGCGCTATGGAGCTCATCGCCGAATACGAGAAGTCGCCTCGCGGCATCTACGGCGGCGCGGCCGGGTACTTCTCGTTCACGGGCGACATGAACTTCGCGATCGTCATACGCACGCTCGTGAAGGAGGGCGACACGATCGTCATGCGCTCCGGAGCGGGCATCGTGGCGGATTCCGATCCCGAACGCGAGTACGACGAGACCATCAACAAGGCGAAGGCCGTGTTCGAGGCCGTGAAGTTCGCCGAGGCGCTCTGAGGCAATCGAAAGAAAGGAACATCCCATGATCCTGATGATCGACAACTACGACTCCTTCACCTACAACCTGGTGCAGATGATAAGGGCGCTCGGCGCGGAGATGAAGGTGGTGCGAAACGACGAGATCGACGTGGAGGGAATCGCCGCGCTGAATCCGGAGGCGATCGTGCTCTCGCCCGGCCCCGGCAATCCGGACTCTGCGGGCGTCACGCTCGCCGCGGTGAAGGCGTTCGCCGGCAAGGTGCCGATGCTCGGCGTTTGCCTTGGCCATCAGTCCATCGCGCAGGCGTTCGGCGCGCGCATCGTGCGCGCGAAGCGTCTCATGCACGGCAAGACGAGCCGCATCCGCCACGACGGCAAGGGGCTCTTCGAGGGGCTTGACCAGGGTTTCGCGGCGATGCGCTACCATTCGCTCGCGGTGGAGCGCGCCTCGCTGCCGGACTGCTTCGAGATATCCGCCGAGAGCGAGGACGGCGAGATCATGGGCCTTCGCCACAAGACGCTGCCCGTCGAATCGCTCCAGTACCACCCCGAATCCATCGGCACGCCAGAGGGCGCGCGGCAGCTTGCGAACTTCCTCGCGATGGCCACTGGGCGGCAGACGCGCAGGACGCTTCCGCAGTCCGTGAGAAAGGCCGTGATCACACGCGCCCTCGACGGCGCGAGCCCGAACGAGGCGGAGGCCGAGGGCTTCTTCGCGTCCATCCTCGCCGGCGAGGTTGGCGAGCCCGAGCTTGCGGCGTTTCTCACGGCCATCGCGAGGAATCCCGTGACGGCCGAGGAGCTCGCCGGCGCGGCGAGGGCGATGTCTGACGCCGCCGTGAAGGTGGATCTTGGCGGGCTCGACGCCGTGGACATCGTGGGAACAGGCGGCGACGGCTCGAACTCCTTCAACGTCTCCACCACGGCGGCGTTCATCGCGGCGGGCGCTGGCGTTACGATCGCCAAGCACGGAAACATCGCCTCCACGTCGCTGTGCGGCTCGGCGGACGTTCTGCGCGAGCTGGGGCTGAACCTGGCGGCGGGTCCAGAGCAGATGGCGGAATGCGTGAAGCGCGTGGGAATCGGCTTCCTCTTCTGCCGCAACCTCCACCCGGCGATGAGGTTCGCGGCGTCAGTGCGGCGCACGCTCGGCTTCCGCACCGTGTTCAATCTGCTGGGTCCGCTCACGAATCCGGCAGGCGCGAAGCGCCACGTGATAGGCGTGCCGCAGGAGAAGCTGGCGGTGACGCTCGCGACGGCGCTTGGAAGGCTCGGCTCGACGAGGGCGATGGTCGTCTCGGGCGCAGGCGGGCTGGACGAGATAAGCCCGGGCGGATTCACGTTCGTCTCGTCTCTCGCGGGCGGCGCGGTGAAGAACACGCTTCTCGACGCGGGCGGCGAGTACGGAGAGCGCTATACGGTCGATGCGATAAAGGGCGGCGACTCGGTGACCAACGCCGGGCTGCTCCTCTCCGTGCTGAAGGGCGAGGAGCACGGCGCGTACCGCGCGGCGGCCGTGGAGAACGCGGCGGCTGCGATCATGGTGGGCGACAAGGCGGCCACGTACGCCGAGGCGCTGGCGCTCGCCAGGGAGTCCATCGACTCCGGACGCGCCCTCGCGAAGATGAACGCGATGATGGAGGCAATGCGATGAGCGACATTCTGGAAGAGCTTGCCGAGATGCGCAGGCAGGACGCTGCGCTGCGCGAGGGCGAGGTGCCGTTCGACGTGATGCTGCGCTGGGCCATGAAGGCGCCCGAGGCGCGCGACTTCGCGGCGGCGTTTCGCGGAGGTGATGTCTCCATTAAACCGCGCATCATCGCCGAGCTCAAGCGCGCGTCGCCGAGCGAGGGTATGATACGCGAGGAGTTCCACCCAGTGGAGCTGGCGCGGGAGCTTGAGGCGGCGGGCGCTACGGCGCTCTCGGTTCTCTGCGAGCCCCATCGCTTCCTCGGAGACGAAGACTATCTGCGCGAGGTCCGCGCCGCGGTCTCTCTTCCGATTCTCTACAAGGACTTCATCACAACGCGCTATCAGCTGACCGCCGCGCGCGCCGCGGGTGCGGACGCTGCGCTGCTCATCGCCGCAGTGCTGAACGACGCCGCGCTCAGGGACCTTATAGCCTTTGCGCATGAACTTGGGCTTGCGGCGCTCGTCGAGACGCACGACGAGCGCGAGATCGCGCGCGCAGTCGAGTGCGGCGCGCGCATCGTGGGCGTGAACTGCCGCAACCTGCGCAACTTCTCCACTGACGTGACGCTGCTTGAGTCGCTCGTGGGCAAGATACCGCGTCCGTGCCTGCGGATCGCGGAATCCGGCATGCACACTTCCGAGGCGGTACGCAGGGCGCAGAGCGCCGGTGCGGACGGCTTTCTCGTGGGCACCGCGCTGATGCGCGCGGCTCGTCCCGGCAAAAAACTCGAAGAACTTACAACCACAAGAAAAGGAAAAAGACAATGAAGACTCACTACGGAATCTACGGCGGGCAGTATGTGGCGGAAACGCTCATGGCGCCGCTCAGAGAGCTCGAGGCCGCATACGAGGCGGCGAAGAAGGACGTCGCGTTCGCGCGGGAGTTCAAGGGCATCCTCCACGACTACGTGGGGCGGGAGAGCCCGATCACCTACGCGAAGCGCCTCTCCGAGCACCTCGGCGGCGCGATGATCCTGCTGAAGCGCGAAGACCTCAACCACACCGGCGCGCACAAGGTGAACAACACCATCGGGCAGGCGCTTCTCGCGCGGCGGATGGGCAAGAAGCGGCTCATCGCCGAGACTGGCGCCGGAATGCACGGCGTGGCCACGGCCACAGTGGCTGCTCTCTTCGGAATGCCGTGCGAGGTGTACATGGGCGCTATCGACGTGGAGCGCCAGGCGCCGAACGTGGAGCGCATGAAGATGCTGGGCGCCACGGTGCACGCGGTCACGGAGGGAAGCGCCACGCTGAAGGACGCGATGAACGAGGCGCTGAGGGACTGGGTGACGAACTGCGCCGACACGTTCTACGTGATCGGCACGGTGGCGGGTCCTGCGCCTTACCCCGAGATGGTGCGCGACTTCCAGAGCGTGATCGGCGTTGAGGCGCGGCGGCAGTGCCTGGAGAAGTACGGCAGGCTGCCCGACGAGGCGATCGCCTGCGTGGGCGGCGGGTCGAACGCGATGGGACTCTTCGCCGGCTT
>CAMIVJ010000244.1 GCA_946401765.1 uncultured bacterium
AAAGAGGTGTTCGCAACGACTGCCGCGGGAGAGGTCAAGTACGGATCGTGCGAGCTTTCGCAGGGATGGCACGACTACTTCATCGTGACGGAGGACAATTCGGGCACGCAGGGTCCGACGGCGTGGACGAACATGGCGCTTGGCTGGACGAACGAAGTGGTGAGCTCGACGGCCGCCGCGAGCTACTCGAAGTTCGCGATCGGCGAGCCTGGGCTGCGCTTCCGCCTGGCGAATTCCGTGCAGTGGGAGAGAAAGTCCGTGGCGGGCGGTGACTGGCCCACCACGGAGGACTACGACACCATCACCGTCACCAACTCGCTGCGCCAGCTGGGGCAGTATTCGAAGTGGGGCCCTGGGCAGTCCGCCGCGAACCGCTTCTCCGGCAGCTTCTACGTCTCGGCCGAGCAGGCGGGCGAGTGGTACTTCTGGGGCACGTACGACGACCAGATCCGCTTCAAGGTTGACGGCGTCGATTCCGGCATGAACGGCCGCAAGGACGGTACGCAGTACGCGACGACGCGCTACAACCTAGCAGAGGGCTGGCACTCGTTCGAGATGCGCACTTACGACAACACGGGCAATTGGGGCCCGTGGGACGGCAGCTACGACTACGCACTTGGCGTGCAGATCACGCCCGAGGGCGGCAGCGCGGGCGAATGGCTTGCCTTCGACGAGCGCAACTTCCGCTTCACGCGCCTTGAACGCCAGGCGCGCGCGGGCATCGACGGCGAACTTTCGCTTGGAGAAGGCTCCACGCTCGCGAACGGCACCGGCGGATCGTCATGGTGCCCGATCTGGGGCACGCTATCCGGCACGGGTTCGCTAGAGGGCTACTTCCGCATGAAGGGGGCGACGTGGAGGATGACGAGCGACGGAAGGCGCGTGGACGCCGCGAAGTTCGTTGCGCGCGCAGGTGACGGAGTGGGTCCGCATCCCGAGACGCTTGCGGATCTTGGCGCGATCGAGGTGACGTTCAGCAGGCAGCCTGGACGCAAGGTGTACGACGTGTGCGACGCTCTTGGTCTCACGGAGGAGCGCGCGGCGGAAATACCCGTGCGCGCGGGCCTGGAAGGCGAGACCGGCAATGGAAAATGCAGGTTCTCTGCGGCCGTAAAGGACGGCAGGCTCGTTCTCGTCAATGAGCGTCCGCTCGGAGTGGTGCTGTACCTGCGCTGACGTTGGCCGGTGTGCTGAATTTCGTCTGTTTTTTCCTCGATTGGTTCTTGTACAGGAAGCGCAAATTGTGATAATATACAAGGCCTTGGAGGATATGTGTTCATGAGTCAACATGCATGTTTTGAGACATCCCGAAATTTGATAAAGACGGCCGCAGTTGCTTTCTGCATGGCATTTGCATGCTGCAATTTCGCTTTCGCGGAGGCGGTGACGGAAAACGAGGCGTCCGAGGCCGTAATTGGCTGGGCGTCGCTGAAGGATGCGCTTGGACAGGATTTTAGCGGAGCTGAGGCAGACGGCGTCTTGACGTACACTGGCATTGGCGGCACGGGCACATACCATGTGGTGAGCCTGAAGAGCGGCGGCTTCGTCGTCACCTCCGGCGACACGGCGATGGAGCCTATTCTCGCCTACTCCAAGGAGGGCGTCTGGAACACGAATGCCGCCAAGTGGTCTCGCCTGCGCGCGGCGGCGGGCGTCAAGGGAGGCGCGCGTCTCCAGGCCGCCAAGCCCACCGCCGACCTGCGCTGCGATAAGCTTGTGCAGGACGGAACAAACACCTTCTTCAAGGCAGTTATCGAGTAAAGAAAGGAAGGAAAATATGGAAAACCTATCATCCACTAGAACGCTCGCCAACGGGGTGAAGATCCCGTGCATCGGATACGGCACGTGGCAGACGCCGGGAGGCGACGTGGCGCGCGACTCGGTGAAGAAGGCGCTGGAGCTTGGCTACAGGCATGTGGACACGGCGACGGTGTACGGCAACGAGGCGAGCGTGGGCGAGGGAATCCGCCTCTCGGGCGTGAGGCGCGAGGACGTGTTCATCACCACGAAGCAGTGGACGGACGTGCGCGGATTCGAGAACACCGTGGCGGCTGCGGAGAGGGCGCTGAAGACGCTCGGAGTGGACTATCTCGACCTGTACCTCGTCCACTGGCCCGCCGTGGAGAAGCTTTCGCCCGACTGGGCGGCGATCAACGCCGAGACGTGGCGCGGATTCGAGAAGCTGTACAAGGACGGCAAGGTGAGGGCGATAGGAGTCTCGAACTTCATGCCTGCGCAGCTTGCGGCGCTGAAGGAGTGCGCCGAGGTGCAGCCGATGGTGGACCAGGTGGAGTTCCATCCAGGGTACATCCAGAGGAACGTGCTGGACTACTGCCGCGAGAACGGGATAGTCGTGGAGGCGTGGAGTCCGCTCGGGAGCGGCCGTCTGCTGGCGGATCCGCTGGTGAACGAAATCGGCGCGGCGCATGGGAAGAGCGCCGCGCAGACGTGCGTGCGGTACGCGCTGCAGCACGGGATAGTGCCGCTTCCGAAGTCCGTGACGCCAGAGCGCATCGCCGCGAACGCGGACGTCTTCGACTTCGCGCTCACCGATGCCGAGATGGCTGCGCTCGACGCGATGCCCGAGACCGGCTACAGCGGCTACCATCCCGACGATGCGCCCGCTGGCTGAACTGCTTAAAGGAGGAGAAATGAGAAAAGGTATAATTCTTGCTGGCGGTGCGGGAACGCGCCTGCATCCGCTCACGCGCGTCGTCTCGAAGCAGCTTCTGCCTGTCTATGACAAGCCGATGGTGTTCTATCCGCTCTCCACGCTGATGCTCGCTGGCATTCGCGAGGTTCTGGTGATCTCGACGCCGCAGGACCTGCCGAACTTCGAGCGTCTGCTGGGCGACGGTTCGGATCTCGGGATGAAGTTCTCGTACAAGGTGCAGGAGGTTCCCAACGGACTCGCCCAGGCGTTCGTCTTGGGGCGCGAGTTCATCGGCGACGACGATGTGTGCCTTGTACTGGGCGACAACATCTTCTACGGCGCGGAGCTGCCGCATCTGCTGCGCGAGGCGTGCGCCGCGAAGGAGCCGACGGTGTTTGGGTACCGGGTGGCCGATCCGGAAAGGTACGGAGTCGTCTCGTTCGGGCCGGACGGCAGGGCGGAGACGATCGAGGAGAAGCCGGCGAAGCCGAAGAGTAACTACGCCGTGGTGGGCCTCTATTTCTACCCCAACAAGGTTGTGAAGATCGCGGCCGAGCTCAAGACTTCCGCAAGAGGCGAGTACGAGATAACGGACGTCAATCGCGTTTACCTTGAGCAGGGCCGGCTGCGCGTGAAGCAGATGAGCCGCGGCTTCGCGTGGCTCGACACGGGCACGCACCAGTCGCTTGCCGACGCAACGAACTTCGTCCGCGCCATAATCGAGCGTCAGGGCCTGCAGCTCTCGTGCATCGAGGAGATCGCCTGGCACAAGGGCTGGATCGACGATGCGCAGCTCGCGCGCCTCGCCGAGGGGTACGGAAAGTCCACGTACGGACAGTACCTCCGCCAGCTCGTCGGATGACGTCGTGAAGTCGTTGGCAGACTGCGAGATCGGTCCGGAAATCGGACGTGGCGGTAGCTCGGCCGCTTGGCATGTAGCCAGCTGAGAATTGGATATTTGAGCTGGATATTCTCAACTTTCCAGAATGGACTCATGAAAAAAGAATGTGTCGCTGAGAAAGTAGTTGCGCGTATGCCGTGAAAATGAGATAATATCACAAATGGCAAAACTAGTGACAGTTCTGGGCCTTGAAGGCACTGTGCTACGTGGCGTGAGCCTCGCAGTGGAAGGCGAGCATCCACAGCGTGGCGCGGAGGAATTCTGGCCTCTGACCGCCGCGGGCGATCTGCCTGGCGAGGAGAAGCCCGGCGAGGCGGCGGGAGAAGACGTGCCCACCGAGAACGTGGCCGAGGAGGACAAGCCCCTCGCGCGCGCGTTCCGCGCCGCCGCCGCGAAGTTTGGCACGCACGAGTTCACGTTGTCTCTGCCGCTTTCGCGGATGCTCGTGAAGATGGTGCGCCTGCCTGCGGAGGCGCGCGACGATCTTGTGGGCGCGGCGCAGATGGAGCTCGATTCGATTTCTCCGTTCCCCGACGAGGTGCTGCTGCCGGGCGTTGAGGTGGCGGCCGAGACCGACAAGGAGATCGTGGCCGTTGTGGCCGCGCTCCCAGAGGCGGCCTCAGCCGAGATAAGCGAGGCCATGGCCGCCGCTAAGATCCATGTGGTACGCACCGACGCCACGGCGTTCGGCTGGCTGCGCTCGCTATGGCCGCGCATCTGCTCGGGCGGAGGCGCCGGCAGGCGCATGGTGCTCTTCGACCTCGACGACGGCTGGGACCTGATTGTGCTTGACGACGGCGCCCTCTCGTTCATGCGCGGCATCGGCCGCGTGACGGGCACCGACGAGCTTGCGCGCGAGGTCACGCTCAGCATGCTGCAGCTTGGCGGCGCAGGCGACGCAGACGAGGTGGTGCTTTGCGTGCGCTCGCACGCCGAGCCCGAGCTGATTGAGCGCCTTGGCGCGTTCGGCCACGTGCGCGAAGTGGTGGTGGACGATCCCGTGGCGGGCGTGGAGGGCGTCGCCCGGCGCACGCTCGAGGGCTCTGCTCTCGACGTCACGCCCGCCTCTTGGCGCGAAGCGCGCATCGAGCACAGCTTCCGCCGCAGGCTCACGATGTGGCTGGCCATTGCTGGCGGCATCTGGCTCGCGGTGATGGCCGTTCTCTTCGGCGTGGACATCACGTACGACTTCATGACCGACCGGCAGAAGGCGCTGCAGAAGGACAAGCGCCATGCGGCTGCGTTCAAGGAGGTGTCGGCCCTCAAGAGCAGGGTGGAGCTGATCCAGCGGTATGCGGACCACGCCCACGGCGCACTGGAGGTGTTCAAGACGATATCGGACGCTCTGCCTCCCTCGCAGGACATGGTGTTCAGCTCGTTCAAGTACCGTCGCGACGAGAGCGTGCGCGTGATGGGCACTGCTACCGAGCGCGAGGATCTGCGCACGTTCATGGACAATCTCAACAATGCCTCGTTCGAGGACGCCGCCGAAG
>CAMIVJ010000245.1 GCA_946401765.1 uncultured bacterium
GCAAACTACCGAAACGGTGATTGTCTGCGCCGACCACCCGCAGGCCCTCGCCCTTGTCAAAGGGGTCTGTCCCCCAGGGAGGGACTGTCCCCCAAAGGTCATGACATTTGGGTTCGCGCCTGATGCGCAGGTGAATGCTGCGGACTGGCCGGATATTCCTGTTCTGGGCCGGCACAACGTGGCCAATGCGCTTGCCGCCATCGCCGTAGCCCTATCGCGCGGCTACACACGCGAACAAATCGCCGCCGCGCTTCCAGGCGCCGTATCCGCCCTTCCAGACCGGCGCTTCGAGCTGGTGACTGATTCAGATGACGTGCGCGTGTACACTGACTACGCCCATCACCCGCGCGAACTTGAATGCGCCGTCTCCATGGCCGCATCACTGAAGCCGCGCCGCCTTCGCGTGATCTTCCAGCCCCACCGCTACTCGCGCACGAAAGCGCTGTGCAACGAGTTTCCTCCTGCCTTCGCCAAGGCAGACGAGGTGGTGCTGGTGCCGGTGTACCCCGCATTCGAAGAGCCTATTCCCGGTGGCGACATTGCAGACCTCTACAAGGCCTTCAGAGATTTCTCCGCGCAGGATGTGAAGCTTGCACGCTCGGCCGAAGAGGCGTGGCGACACATGTTTCTCTCGCGCGAGTCCGGCGATCTTGTTCTCATCGCAGGCGCAGGAGACGTGATAAACACGATCCCGCTCGTGAAGCGCGACTTCACATCCCCTCCCGATGTGCACAGGCGCATCTTTCTCGGAGCTGGAACAAACACTTGGAGAAGCGACCTCGCGACGGATGAAGAATACGTGCGTACGGAAGGTCCGGCACGTCTTGCCGGCGCATCGCTCGGCATTCCATGGATGGCTGGAATCCCTGGCACCATCGGCGGATGGATCAAGATGAACGCCGGCGCGTTCGGGCACTCCATCTCGGAAGTCGTGCGCCGCGTCAAAGTGGACGGCAAATGGATCGCCGCCGAGAACTGCGGCTTCTCCTACCGCCATTCGGACATCTCCGGCGAGATACAGGACGTGGAGTTCGACTTCGCAAAAGCCGGTCTCCCCCTTCTGGACAGCGATCCGCACGCCTATGCCGATGACGCTACCGCATTTCTCGCCAAACGCAAGAACTTCCCGCCAGGCACAAAGGGCAGCGTGTTCAAGAACCCTCCTGACGACCATGCTGGACGCCTCCTTGAGGCCGCCGGCGCAAAGGATCTTCGCGTTGGCGGCGCGTACGTTTGGCAGGAACACGCAAACGTAATCGTGGCTGGGCCTGGTGCCACGGCATCGGACTTCCTTGCGCTCGCCCGCCTCATGGCACGCGTAGTATTTTTCAAGTTCAATGTACGCCTTGAACCCGAAGTGTGCGGCCTCACAGTATGGTAAGCAATATACGCGCGCCGATTGCAGCATCACACGCCGCATCTGTGCATGATCGCACGACGCAGCGTTAGAGGATCCGAATAAGCTACGCCCGAGTCGGCAGGCAGGCCGAACGCGAGGCGAGTGACCTTTACAGGTGCTGACGCGCTTGGCCACTCGCGAAGGCATTCGCCCACGTAGCCGGCAGTCGCATCGCCCTCCATGTCGGTGGAAAGCGCAAGCAGCACCTCGGTGAAGCGCTCCTGCACAACGCGCTCGCGCAGCTCTGCGATGCGCAGCGCGTCCGGACCTGTCCGCCGCGCTGGCGAAAGCTTGCCGCCAAGCACATGGTAGCGCCCGCGAAATGCGCCCGACCCTTCGATCGTAACGATGTCGGCCGGCTCCTCCACCACGCACACCGCCTCGCCGTCGCGCGTCGAGTCGGTGCAGAATGCGCACGGATCGGCGCCGCGCACGGTAAACGCGCCGCAGCGCGAGCAGCAGCACACGTTCTCACGGGCGTCTGCAAGCGCCAGCGCAAGAGGATCCAGCAGCCGCTCGGGATCCCGCAACAGCGCCAGCGCCGCGCGCGAGGCGCTTCGGTGGCCGAGCCCCGGCAGACGCGCCAGCGCGCGCTCAAGCGTTTCAATTGGCCGGAGCATGCGCGTATGAAGTCATTGCATCCAGATCAGCGCCCGAAGAGACCGGCCATTCCGCCGTTCTCCTTCATAAGCGCCATCATCTGCTCCTGCGTGGTCTTCTTCACCTGCTTGAGCGCCCCGTTGACGACGTTGAACAGCATCGTCTCGAAACGCTCCGGCTTGCCGCTCGAAGCCTCTGCCCATGCCTCGGGAGAGATCTTGATCGCGCTGATAGTGAAGTCACCGCGCGCCGTCACGGAGATGCCGCCGTTCGCATACTCCACCTGGATCTTCTCGATCTCGCTCTGCATGCGCTTGGCCTCGCTGCGCATCTGCATTGCCTGCTTAACCTGGTCGAAGATGCCCATTTTCTACTTTCCTTCCTTTTTCGCTTTCTTTGTTGTTCTGTTTTTCTTTCTGAAATTCATCTCAAGTCCGTACTTGCGCGCCTTGTAGGCGACCACCCGCGCCGTAGTGCCAAGAGCGCGCGCTGCCGCCGTGCCGTTCCCGCCATTTGCCGCGAGCGCCTGCGATAGAATCGCCTTCTCGAAGCCCTCGATGAGAGTGCGCCAGCTTTCCCCCTTCCAGGTCCATCCGGAGGACGGACCATCCGTTCGCCGCCGCAGCCACTTGCGCACCGCGATCGGCAGGTCTTCCACCTCCACGCATTCACCGAAGGCCACAAGCTCCGCCTCCTGGCGGGCCCGTTCTCTCTCCTGCTCGGTACGCCAGGGATACGCCTTGAACGCGGCGGCGGCGGCATCAGACCAGCTTCTTTCCACTAAGCTCCTCGTACGCCTTCACATAGATCTCGCGCGTGCGGGCCACCACGTCGTCGGGCAGCACCGGCCCGGGCGGCTGGTGGTTGAAGTGGATCGAGTCGAGCCAGTCGCGCACGAACTGCTTGTCGAGCGATGGAGGATTCGCGCCGACCGCATACGAGCTCTCCGGCCAGAAGCGCGAGCTGTCGGGCGTGAGCACCTCGTCGGCGAGGATGAGCGAGCCGTCGTCGTCCTGGCCGAACTCGAACTTCGTGTCGGCAATGATGATGCCATGGCCACGCGCATAGTCGGCCGCCTTCGCGTAGAGGCCGACAGTCGCGTCGCGAAGCGCCTTCGCGAGGCCAGCCCCGACTAGCTTCTCAGTCTCGGCGAAGCTGATGGCCTCGTCATGGTCGCCGATCGCGGCCTTGGTGGTGGGAGTGAAGAGCACTTCGTCCAGCTTGGACGCGTTCTGATACCCCTCGCGCAGCTTCTGTCCGTTGACAGTGCCGCTCTTCTGGTACTCCTTCCAGCCGCTGCCGGTGAGATAACCGCGCGCAATGCACTCCACCTCTACCATCTTCACCTTCCTGACGAGCATCGAGCGTCCGCGCAGGTCGCCCTTCACGCACTGGAGCTCGGCGGGGTACTCGTCCACATTCGCCGTGACGAGATGGTTCTTCATTCCGAGAAACTCCATCCAGAAAAGCGAGAGCTGGTTGAGAACGCGTCCTTTGTCTGGCACGCCACACGGCAGAATCACGTCAAATGCGCTGATGCGGTCCGTCACGACCATCAGCAGCTTGTCGCCGAGGTCGAATACGTCACGTACCTTGCCGCTCTTCGGCGGCGGCAGACCAGGAATGACCGTGGCCAAAAGGGCGTTGTTCTTGTCATACTTCATTTCATCTGTCCTTCTATCGGGAAATCACTCATATTATTATATCACATTTTACCCATTCTGCCACATTTCACTGTCATCGCATCTTCGAAATCGGTGCATTTGAGAACTGTCCGCCCAGCGAAAGTATTTTGACGGCCGGAGGGATGAGATCCGGCTCTGACGTGCACAGGTTCCCCTGGCGCACGCGGATCTCACCCACGCCCACGGGCGGCGACGTGAAGACGAGATCGTTCGCCCCCGTCTTCTCGACAACCGACGCCCCCAGCAGGTCACGGCCCGAAATCCGCACCGGACCATTCCGCGTGTCGATGAGAAGCGCACTTCCCGTCGCCCACTTGACCTTCCCCGCCAGCACCGCATTCGCCGCCGGCAGATTCTCGCCGAAGAAGCCCAGCTTCGCCTCGCCCGCCACATGAATGGACACGCTCCGGCCCACCGCGCCCGCATCCTTCACGAGCAGACATCCCCCTTCGACGCACGTCGCGCCCGTGTATGTATTCGTACCAAGAAGAACGAGCGTACCGTATCCAGCCTTCGTGAGGCCACCGCCCCGCGACGCCGGATCCTCCGCCAGCACGCCCGGCAACTCGGCCCACGCGTCAAGCCCCACCTCGATGCGCGCGCCTCCGGACTGAATCCGCGTCGCGATCGTCGGCTCGATGAACGGAGCGCACCGCCGCATCCCCTCGTACGTTGCCAGCGTGCCGCCGTTGAAGTTGACGGTCGCGCCCACCGCGCCCTTGACCTTGATGTCGCCAAGCACAAGGCGGCCGTCGCCCTCAAGCGTCACGCTGCAGTTCCGGCAGGACGCGGCACGCCCCATCGAAAGATGCGGCGTTGCGAAGTAGCCCGTTCCTCCCACACGCAGATGCCCTACTCCCTCTTCGCCCACATACACGCACGCCTGCGGGTTGACCATGTGGAACGAACCACCCGTCAGGTTGTACCAGCCGACGTCGCCCGGATAGCGTCCCAGCACGGCAAAATTGTTCAGCCGCACCGCGCCGCCCGTCTGGTTGACGATGCCCCGGCAGCTTTCGTGCGGAACGTTCTCCAATTTCGGACAGCAGCCAATCTGCATCATGCTCCGGTTCGTCGTGAGGTCCAGGACGCCGCCCGCGATATCAAACACCTCCGGACGTTCCGCGCTGCCATGCAGTAGAAGACAGTTGCGAAGCATGGGAGGCTGACGGTACGTGCGGTGTTCGGTACCGCCCGCCCACACGGACGCATTCGTACTCCATGCGTAGGCCGCGTCGCCGTCCGGTTCGCCGTCCGTGCGGAAACGCGCGCGCCGCAGCAGACCGCGGTTCCACAAGGCGTAGTCGTCCGGCGTCCAGTCCGCCCGCTCGTCATACGCACCGCAGAACGGCACGCC
>CAMIVJ010000246.1 GCA_946401765.1 uncultured bacterium
AGTATGCCGTATCGCGGGCGACCCGCGCAAGCTCGCTTTCGTACGCCGCACACGCTGCGCTCCTGGCGCGTTGCCACGTTTCGTTCAGGGACCGCTATCTTGAATCAGCAAAGCGAGCATGGGCTTTCGCCATGCGCGAGAAACCAGCACGTGAGACGTTCTTCATCGAGCGCAAGTCCGGGGTGATGTCCAAGGAACGAGTGCCATTTGAGTGGAACGAACCTGCCGTGCTCCCGGCGGATGCCCTTGTGAAGGCCGCCGTGAACCTGCATGCCCTCACGGGTGATCGCGCCTATCTCGACGAACTGCGGAAAAGAAAGGATGAAATCGACGGAGACTTCAAGAAGAACGAATGGCGGTGGAGCGCGTTGACGTTCTCCGGCGAACGCGCATTGGGGCTTCCGGACGACGTCGCGTGGCTGATGAAGCAATGGGAGAGGAAGGTGGTCAACCGCGCCAACGACATGGTGGGTCAGGTGGACGCGGCGTACGCATACCGCTGCCCCTGGTGGTTTCCGGGAAAGGGCTGGTGCCACGCCATGAGCTGGGGGCAGAGCCATCCGCTGCGCAGGGCGCAGACTCTCGTCGCCGCGCACGCGATCACTGGCGACGGCAAATACCTCGATGCCGCGTTCGCGGCGCTCGACTTCCACAACGGATGCAATCCAACGGGAACGACGCTGACGAGCGGGCTTGGCAGGGTCTATCCCGTCACGTTTCTAGACCTGCCGTCATACGTGGACGGCATCGCGGAATTCGTTCCCGGCATATCTCCTTACAGGTGGAACTACGGCATGCCGGCAAAGGCGGTGGAGCTCGTCTATGGTGGCGACAAGACGCTTGCGGTCAAATGGCCGATCTGGCGCAGATGGGGGAATGTGGAAAACCAGACCGTGGCAGCGAGCGAATACACGGTGTGGGAGACGATCGCCCCCGCAGCCTCTGTCTGCGGATACCTACTCAATCCAACTGGGACTCCGCCGCCAATTCGTCCCGCGCCGGCGAAGGACGTGCGGGAGCTTCCAGGCTATTGGACTATGCCGTGAAAGGATGATGGAGAATACATGGACAATACAATTGTTACGATCGGCGACATCAACTACATCTGGGGGATATTCCTCCTCATTGCCTCGGCGCGCAAGGCCGGGATGAAGGAGCCGTTCCTTGTCGGGGTCAAGAAGTTTACCCCCGAGGCTGAGCGTGTCCTCGGACAGTTCGGCGAAGTCAAGGTCGTCCCGCTCGACGGCAACAACAGATCCCTCGCCTGCCTCAAGGCGCACGTCATGCTCCAGACGGAAACCGAATTTGTCACATGGGCCGACTCGGATGCGTTCTTCACGGGGAATGTCTCGGACATTCTCGTCCCCTCCTCGCCGAAGGAGATTCACTTCCGCCTTCGTGCACCGTCCGAAATGCCCGATGCGTTCAAGGGACATGCGTTTGGCGAGGATGGACGCTCGATTCCCAAAGCTGTACTTGACGTCTGGCGTCGCGACATCAAGGACATTGCCGGCGAGGCGCTGGAGGAGGCGCGGTACCAGACGGCTGGATCGGCATGCTTCTGCGCATTCTCGATGGCGAGGTTTCGGCGGTTCGTGGAGATATGGCATGAACTTCAACTGAAGGTGCTGCCCGACCGCGACGTCGGCGTGGTGGACAAGTCGCTTCTCTACTACCACCAGCTCGATGAGAGCACATTGAACGCCTGCCTCAACTTCGTGGTCGATGCGCCGCGCGTCCAGGACGTGTACAGGATGGACAAGGAACGCGACCGCCTGTTCGTACATTTCATAGCGCGCCCGAAGCCGTGGGATGGATGGACCAAGAGAGCGTTCCGTTTCTTCGACGAGTACGTGGCCATAGTCGAATGGGCCGAGGAGCGGGGATTGGTCCTCCCCGGCCCTGTCCCCGGATGCCTCATGCGCTCGCACAAGGCGCTGATGAGGGCCATGATTCCGTGGATGACGCTAAAGCCGAAGCTCGCCCGCCGAATCAGGCGTATATTCGGGAAATGAGGGCCGTAGGATGAAGCTCGACTTCGCCAAGAACGTAAAGCGCAACATGATCGCCAATGCAGCTTCCAGCGGTATCAGGCTTCTTTTCCCGTTCCTGAACCGTACGCTGTTCCTCTGGCTGCTCGGGCCGGCATATCTCGGCCTCAACGGACTTTTCGGTTCGATTCTCGGCGTACTGTCGCTGGCGGAGCTCGGATTCGGCATGGCCGTCGTCTGCTCCATGTACAAACCAGTGGCGGACGACGACCGCGATCTCCTCTGCGCATACCTCAGGTTCTATCGCACCATCTATCGTTGCGTAGGCGCGGCCATCTTCCTCATCGGCCTTGCGCTTCTGCCGTTCCTCGGGAAGCTCGTGCACGGCACGGTGCCGCCCGACATCGACCTGCGCATTCTCTATGTCATCCACCTCGTCAACACGGCGGCGAGCTATTTCCTCTTCGCGTACAGGGGCGTCGTTCTCGGTGCGCACCACCGCAACGACGTGATCACGAACATCCGCACGGCGGTTTCTGTAGCGCAGTACATTGCGGTGTTTCTTATCCTGCTCGTCACGCGCAACTACTACCACTACGTCATCGCGACAGTCGTGTTCACGGTTGTGCAGAACGTGCTGCTCGTCAAGGCGTCGCGGAAGCTCTTCCCCGACATAGAGCCGCACGGCGTCCTCCCGCTAGATTTGCGCCGCCGCGTGATCTCGGACGTCAAGTCGATCTTCATGCACAAGGTCGGGGGCGTCATCACGAATTCCACGGACAATCTCGTGATCTCCGCGTTCCTCGGGCTTGTCGCCGTCGCCGCGTATGGCAACTACTACTACGTCGTCACGTCCGTCGCGGGCCTTGTGGCGGTCGTCTATTCCTCGATGACGGGCGGATTCGGGAACAAGATATACACAGAGTCAAAGGAGGAGAACTTCAAGCTCTTCATGCGGATGAACCGCCTTTCAACGATCGTGATAATTTTCTGCGCGGCAATGATGGCGGCGCTGTACCAGCCGTTCATGCGCATCTGGACGAAAGACGATCCTGTGCTGGTCCGTCATTCTCTGACCCCGCTTCTCATGGTGTTCTACTTCTACATCATGCAGTCGCGTCAGGTGCTGCTCGTGTTCAAGTCGGCGGCGTCGCTCTGGAAACAGGACCGCTGGAAGCCCATCGTGGCAGGCGCCGTGAACCTCGGTGCCAATGTTTTGTTCGTCATTTTCCTTCCGGACGCCTACAAGCTCGATGGCGTAATCTTCTCTACGATCATGGGAGTCGCCTTAATCCAGATCCCGTGGGAGTCGCACGTCGTGTTTTCGGCGTTTTTTGGCAAGGCCGAGTCTCGCGCCTATTGGCGCGCCTACGCGGGTTCCGCAGTCTGCGCCATCGCAATTTGCGCCGTCGCGTGGCTTGCGGCTCACGCCGTGCCGCTTGACGGTTTCCCCGGGCTCTTCGCCAAGGCCACCGTCGCCACGGCGGCTACGGCCGTGTGCATGGCGGTTGCCTTCCGCGGCGACCTCCTCGACCTTCTCCGCAGACTCCGCCCATGATTTCCGTGCTGGCGCTGCTGGCTATTTTCAGGAAGGACGTCTATCAGTCTTGCGCACGGCGTTCGACGAGCGGATAGTACAAGCGCCTGAAGAACATCTTTGCAGGGAACTGCCATCCGCATGTAGCAAGCAGCACGAGCGGTAGGGCAAGTCGCTTCGGAAAGGACGCCAGCCTAGATATTTCCCGCAGCCGCGAACGGCCGCCGTTCATGGAAATCACTCTAAACGCTTCTTTCCGATCGGCGTTGGACACCTTGCGCGAT
The DNA here is from genome assembly GCA_946401765.1 of uncultured bacterium. Taxonomy (GTDB): domain Bacteria; phylum Verrucomicrobiota; class Kiritimatiellia; order RFP12; family UBA1067; genus RUG572. Next base: position 3,813 of record CAMIVJ010000246.1, read on the forward strand.
GTGATTGGGTGGAACAGAAACCAATAGAGCGTCGAAAGCCATTGATTGCTCCATATTGCCTTGATGTCGGACGGAACATCGTGCGTGGCGGTGAAATCGGCCAGCGACCGGAATTGCCATGTAATATCGATCGCGATTCGCCCGGAGGCTTCGGTCGTCAGCGAACCAGGTCTACGCCGGTATACGTACAGCGTCTCGTCGAGATAGGCAAACGTTTTTGCGGCAAACCATATTCTGGGCGTACTCTCCATGTCCTCCATAAGCACACCGTCGGTTTGGTGTATGTCGTTTTCACGAAGGAAAGCCACGCGATAGGTGTTCATCCATGTGAAGTTGCGCAGCTGTCCGCCATTTCGTCCAGCACGGCGGATTGCCTCCAGGCCAGAAAACACTCCTTCCGTGTCCGTCGGTTTGAAATTCGTCAAGCGTTGAGCGCCATCAAGGTATTCGTTTTCGGATTCAGTGGTGACGGCAGCGAACGCCAGAACGTCTATCGGGCCGGTCTGCGCAAGTCGAGAGGCGATCTTCCCAAGCATGTCCGGCACAATCCAGTCGTCGCCGTCGATGACCACTAGATACTCGCCTGCAGCATGGTCGATAGCGTAATTTCTGGTTGTGGCCACGGCACCGCTCTTACGAGCGGACACGACCTTGAAACGTGGATCTCCCGCTGCCTTGGCACGGCAGATCGTGAGCGAATCGTCATTTGACTGCTCCACATAGCAAATCGCCTCAAAGTTCCCAAACGTCTGGCTGGATATGGAGTCCAGTGCCTTGGGAAGATACGGTGCGGTCTGATAGCCTGCAATAACGATGGTGAATTTCGGAGTGTTGCTCATTGTTTCAGCATCCCGTCCAGTAGTTTGCGTTGCCGTTTCATGTATGCCGTGCGGGAGAACGTCTTTGCTCGCCCAGCGCAATGGCGACGCATTTTCTCCCGGAACGTCTCGTCAGAAAGAAGGTGCGCCAGCATTTGCGCCGCCTCCCCGTCGGTTCTATACGCCAGTTCCTGCGAACCTACTATCTCTGGCGTACCCCCTTCGTCAGGGACAAGCACGATGTTTCCTGCCTTTAGGTATTCCGTGACCGATATGCCGAACGTCTCGTCGCGCTCTGCGTGTATGGCGTATGTCGCCGAGAGAAGCAACGTCTTCTTGGCATCGCCATAGACACCTCCGACAAGCAAGACCCATTCCCTATGCGCCGCAAGAGC
>CAMIVJ010000247.1 GCA_946401765.1 uncultured bacterium
CCGCGTCTATCAGGCCGGAATGCAACGCCTGAGCGAACCCAACTTCGTCGTCTGCAACGAGCTTCTTCGCCTCGGCCGCCTCGGTGAGGTGAAGACCGTCTACGCCCATCTCGCACCAGGCGGCAACCTCTACCTCCACCGCGACTGGCTGCCCGCCGAGCCTCTGCCGCCGCGCGACGTGATCGACTGGGACGCCTGGCTCGGTCCCTGCCCGTGGCGCCCATACAACCACGCCTACCTCCCCAGCGGCTGGCACCGCGACCACGACCTCTACACCGGCATGATCGGCGAATGGGGCTCTCACACCTTCGCCCAGTGCCACCACGCGATCGGCGCGGAATCCACATCGCCCGTGTTCTACCCCTGCATGCACAGCACCATCCCGGACGGCATGCGCATGCGCTTCGCCAACGGCGTGGAGATGGTGGCCGTTCGCCAGGGCTGGCACGGCACGTGCGGCGTGAGGTACGTCGGCTCCGAAGGCTGGGTTTCCTGCGCCGACGGCTACACTCGCCCCGAGGCATCGAAGCCGTCGCTGCTCGCAGACTACGACAAGATCCTCGCCGACTACTGCGTGCGCACCGGCTTCACCGGGCAGAACCACATGCGCCAGTTCTTCAACTCCGTCAGGTCCCGCACCAAGACTGTCGCCAACCCCGTCATCATGCACCGCTCCATGACCAGCGTGCACTGCGCCAACATCGCCCAGTGGCTCGGCCGCGACATGAAGTGGGACCCCGTGAAGGAGCAGTTCATCGGCGACGACGAGGCCAACCGCATGCTCTCGCGCACGCAGCGCGCAGGCTGGGAGATCGTGTAGCAGGTAACAGGTTATAGGTTATAGTGAATAGTGGACAATGACGAATCAGGAGAAATGAGATGAAAAAGCTTATCGTGATGTCTTCTTGCATGGCGGTTGCCACCTTGTTTGCAGCGACGCTGAAGAACCCCGCATTTCAGATGACCGAGGCAGAGCTTCTCGCGGTGCTGAACGAGAACGGCCTGAACGACAAGGTTACCGCATGCCAGGAGCTAAGCCACGTGGCGACGCCTGCAGCAGTGCCAGCGCTCGCCGCCCTTCTCTCGGACGCCACCGAACCCGCGCTCTTCCTCGCCGCGCGCTTCGCGCTCGAGAACATCCCCGGCCCCGAGGCGAAGAACGCCCTTGAGAACGCACTCAAGACGGTGAAGGACGCCAAGCGCCGCAGCGGAATCGAGAAGTCGCTCGCCGCCCGCGCCAATCCCGTCCCCGCAGGCTACGCCGGCGCAGGCGAGAAGCTCACCGCCTTCCCGCCCAAGAACGCCGTGCAGCGCGGCGACATCTCCGCCGTGCCCGCTCTCGTTGAGGCAGCGCTTGGCAGCGGATTCGAGGCCACCCTCTCGCGCCGCCACCTCGTGGGATTCCCGAACGACGCCATCGTATGCGAGATGCTCGCCCTTGCCGACGGTGCCGACTCCAAGAAGGCGCGCCTCGCAGTCGGCGTGCTGGGCGAGCGCCAGGCAAGCGCGTGCTTCGCGAAGTTCTGCGCCATCGCGCGCTCCACGAAGGACGCAGGGCTGCGCAACGAGGTGTTCAAGGCGTTCGCCGCCTTCTGCAGAGTCGAGCAGGTGCCCACGCTTCTCGAACTCCTCAAGGAGATGCCTGGCGAGGACCGCCTCGTGGGCGCAATCGTGCACATTGGCGCGAACTGCTTCAAGCCCGACAACGACTCCATCGAGATAGTCAAGGCGGAGTACGGATGGTACGGCGACGGTTCGGCCGACGCGAAGCCGCTCGTCGTCGACGTCACCGCCATGGTGAAGGCGCTTGTCGCAAGCGGCTCTCGCTCGATCATATCCAGCAACCGCCTTGCAGGACACGGCGGCTTCGCCCACGATCCCGCCCCCGGAAAGCACAAGCTGCTGCGCCTCACCTTCAGGAAGGCCGACGGCCCCGCCGTGACGCTGCTCACCCCCGAGACCCAGGAATGCAAACTCGTGGGCAGCACGCTCGACGCGCGCTTCGCCGGTCCGCTTGTGGACGCATGCAAAACCGCCGACGGAAAGTTCCGCGATGCGCTCGTGAAGATCGTCAACGCCCTTGAGCGCAAAGGCGACGTGCAAGGCGCCGATGCCGTTCTCTTCCGCCCCATATTCAACGGCAAGGACCTTGCGGGATGGAGCCAGCAGGACGGCTACTTCTCGGTGAAGGACGGCGTGATCGTGGGCGCCTCAACGCCAGACCATCTCTGCAAGCCCAACCACCACCTCGTCTACACCGCCGAGACGTTCACCGACTTCGAGCTGCGCGGCGAATTCCGCCTCTCGCGCGGCGCCAACTCCGGCATCCAGATTCACTGCAAGCCGCAGTACATCGGCGACAACGGCTACCAGGCCGACATGAACGGCGGCGGAAACTACGTGGGCTTCCTCTACCATCCCCGCCAGCACCTCGTGGGCGAACGCGGGGCGGACGTGACGCTCGCCGCAGACGGCGCGAAGACCGTAGCCCGCTTCGCAGACGGCGCCTCGCTGCAGTCCCTCTACCGCATCGAGCAGTGGAACGACATCCGCGTGAAGGTGGCGGGCCGCTCGATCACCGTGTGGATCAACGGCGTGCGCACCACAAGCGTGGAGGACGCTCGCGAGGAGTTCTTCCCGTCGAGCGGCCACATCGCGCTGCAGCTGCACCAGGGTCCGCCAATGACGGTGGAGTTCCGCAACCTGCGCGTTCGCTAGAGGTGTCGCCATGGGCTACCAGCTGATGGATCTCAAGAGCGCCGCCGCGCATCTCCACATGCAGGAGAACGAGCTGCGGCACTTCGCCCAGAGGGACGAGGTGCCGAGCGTGAAGCGCGGCGAGCAGTTCTTCTTCGAACACCGCGCGCTCGACGAATGGGCGCAGCGGCGGTTGATGTCCATCAGCCACAAGGCCCTAACCACCGAACACCGCGCCGCCATGACCGAACGCCGTCAGGCCGACGGGCACGACTTCCACATCGCCGAGATCCTGAGCGCCGAGACGATCGCTCCTCTTCTCACCTCGAAGACGCGCGCCGGCGTGCTGCGCGACATGACGGACTTCGCCGACTCAACCGGCCTTCTCTACGACCCAGAGACGCTCTTCGCCGAGCTCAGTGCGCGCGAAGAGGTCGCCTCCACGGCGGCTGGCGGCGGCGTGGCATTTCTTCATCCGAGGTACCACGACCCGTATCTATTCCAGGAGACGTTCCTCGCCCTGGGCCGAACCGCGCGCCCCGTATTCTTCGGCGCGCAGGACGGCACCGCGACGGACCTCTTCTTCCTCATCTGCTGCACCGACCACACCCTGCACCTTCACATCCTCGCCCGCCTCTGCCTTCTCGCGCACGGCACGCCTCTCCTCGAGAACCTCCGCGCCGCTGAAGACGCCGCCGCCATGCACGCCGCGCTCAAGGCCGCCGAAGACGAATTCCTCACCCGCGCGTAATGGGCGAAATCTTCGCTATGCAGAAATCCCGCTTCAACATCATCCACGCCATCGTTGCGACAGTTCTTGTGCTTGCAGGCATGCTCGCCAGCAGCCCGGCCGCACTGTGGCGTCAGTTCGTGTACGGCTACGCGAATCCGCTCACAGCCGAAATGATCAAAAAGAGCCTGGTGGCCTGCGGCGTCTGGATGGGCGGCATCGCCGCGGCGTTGTTCATATCCACCCTTTTCTTCAGCCGCCAGAACGATTCCGCCGAGAAACCCAACCGGCTGAAGGCGGTGCGTCTGGCGCTGTGCGTGGCACCCGCCGTAATCGCAGTGGCGTTAGGCCTGCAGCTGCTCACAGCGAAATCCATCGAATGGATATGGGGCATACGCGCGGCGGACCAGGAGCTGGTGAAGTTCTTCATATCTCCATTCTCCACCACCTCGCTCAAGACGCACATCGTTCTCTCCATCCTGCTGCAGGCCCCAATCGTAGAAGAGTGTCTGTTCCGCGGTGTAATGTTCCGCGGATTCGCGCGTTCGCTCCCCATGCCCGTTGCAATGGCCATATCCGGCTTCGTCTTCGCCGTAGTGCACTTGAACGCCGCCTCGTTCTTCGGCGTGTGGTTCCTCGGCGTAGCCTTTGCCTGGGTCTATGCGCGCACCCGCACCCTTCTCGCGCCGATCATGCTGCACTGCCTCTTCAATGCGTTCAACTTGATTCTGCTTCTGATGTTCCCCGAACTCGTCACCTGAAAATGAACGTGGCATTCAAGACATTCGGCTGCCGCCTGAACATTGCCGAGTCTCTCGAGATGGAGGCCGCGTTCGAGGCGGCCGGACACCAGGTGGTGCCAATTCCCCATCCTGACTGCGCCATCGATCCCGCCTTCGCACCGGACTGGATAATCGTGCGCGGCTGCTCAGTGACCGCCCGCGCCCAGCGCGACTGCGAGAAGGAGATCACAAGGCTTTCCCGCCAGTTCCCCTCCGCGAAAATATGGCGCACCGGCTGCCTCGCAGGCGCTGAGAAGATTCCTGTTCCGATGGCAGAGGGGACAGTCCCCATGGCGACTTCAAGAGCGTATTTGAAGGTTCAGGACGGCTGCAGCGGACGCTGCGCGTTCTGCATCGTACCGCAATTCCGCGGTCCTCCCGTCTCCGTGCCGTTCGCCCATGTGCTCGAACGCGCACGCGCCTTCATTGCCGCCGGCTACCGCGAACTTGTGGTGACAGGCTGCAATCTCTCGCTCTACCGCGACTCTGGCAACGGTCTTCCGCAGCTTCTGGCCGCGCTCGCGGAACTCTCCCCCACGCCTGGCTCGTCCCCCGTTCACCGCGTGCGCATCGGCTCAATCGAACCCGGAATATGCGACGATGCTTTGGTGGACGCAATTGCCGCACACCCAAACATCTGCCCGTTCCTTCACATATCCCTGCAGTCCGCCAGCCCTTCGGTTCTCAAGCGCATGAACCGCCCCTACACGATCGACGCCGTAGTGCGCCTATGCGCGGAAGCGCGCCGCCGGATTGGTCCACATTTCGCTCTTGGCGCTGACGTGATTGCGGGCTTCCC
>CAMIVJ010000248.1 GCA_946401765.1 uncultured bacterium
TATTTCGCCTTCCGCGCGCGGGCGCTGGGCTACGAAAACGACTGTCTCGCGGATGACAAGGCCGCGTTTCTTGTTGAACGTTCGCGCCTTGAAATCTCCTGCGCAGAGCTGGAGGCGAAGATGAACGCCGCGCTTGAGGAGAAGGCTGCGCTTGGACGCAACCTCGTGGCCGCGATGAAAGTGTGCGACACGCTTAGGACCGACGCCTCCCGCGCCGCAGCGGAACGCGACAAGACCGCAGAAGAACTCGAGGCGGCCAGGCGCGACCTTGAGGTGGAGCGCAAGGCGCGGGCCGATGCCGAAAAGCGCGCCGTCTCGCAGGCCGAACGCGACCGCGTCGAGCAAGAGAAGCGCGCTCCGCTGCGCGTGGAGCAGCTAAAGCCGCTCGATCCGGAGAAGCGCGAGAAGTCCGACGCCAATAGCCTCGACGAACTTCTGCAACTCACAACGCCAGGTGCTGGCAAGGAGAAGAAGAAATGAGAAACGTGAAATGTGCTGCGGTGTGCGCGGCTGTATGCGCGCTTGCGGTCGCAGGCTTTGCCGATGGCGAGAGCAAGAGTCTGAAGGATGCCTTCAAGGGACGCTTCTTCGTGGGGGCCGCGGTGAATCCGCGCGTGTACCGCAACGCATCCTCTCCCGAAGCGCGCCTCGCCGCCCGCGAGTTCAACACCATCACCGCCGAGAACGACATGAAGCCGCAGTCTCTGCAGCCTGTCGAGGGCAGGTTCCGCTGGGACGCCGCCGACCGTTTTGTGTCCTTCGGCGAGACGAACGGAATGAAGGTGATCGGCCATTGCCTCGTGTGGCACCAGCAGACGCCCGACTGGTTCTTCCGCTCGGATGACGGTGGAGCCGTTACTCGCGAGAAGGCGCTCGAGCGCATGCGCGCGCACATCTCGGCGGTGGTCGGCCGCTACAAGGGACGAGTGAAGGGATGGGACGTGGTGAACGAGGCGTTCGACGACGGCGGCCGCCTGCGCCGCACGCCCTGGATGCGCGCCATAGGTCCCGACTTCATCGAGCACGCCTTCCGCTTCGCGCATGCCGCCGATCCAGAGGCGGAGCTGTACTACAACGACTTCAACATGTTCGCGCCTGGCAAGCGGGCTGCGGTGGTGCGCCTCGTGCGCAGGCTCAAGGCCGCCGGCGTGAGGATCGACGGCGTGGGAATGCAGAGCCACGTGGCGCTCAGACGCCCGAACCTCGCCGACTACGAGGCGTCGATCGTCGCGTTCGCCGCGGAAGGCGTGAAGGTGATGATCACCGAGCTCGACGTGAGCGTGCTGCCCGCGGCGTGGGGGCTTTCGGCGGAGGTGTCGCGCAGTCACGACTACGACGAGAAGTTCAACCCGTGGAAGAACGGCGTTCTCCCAGACGAGATGCAGCAGCGGCTTGCGCGCAGGTACGAGGAGCTCTTCCGCATCTACCTGAAGCATGCGGACTCGATAGACCGCGTGACCTTCTGGGGCGTGGCGGACGGCATGTCGTGGCTTAACAACTTCCCGGTGCGCGGACGCACCGACTACCCGCTTCTCTTCGACCGTTCCCTCAAGCCTAAGCCGTGCGCCGCCGCAGTGCTGCGTCTCGCTGAGGCGGCAAGCGGGGATGCCACCGGCCAGAAGAAATCTGATCAGTCAAACAAGTGAAAGAAGGAAATCCAATGGAAAAGCAGCTGGTGATAATGCCATGCCTCGACATGATGAACGGGCGCGTGGTTAAGGGCGTCAACTTCGTGGACATCAAGGACGCGGGCGACCCCGTGGAGTGCTGCCGGGCGTACTGCGCGGCAGGCGCCGACGAGATCGCGATGCTTGACATAACTGCCACCGTGCAGGGGCGCGCGACGATGCTCGAGGTGGTGAAGAAGGTGGCGGCGGTGAAGACCGTTCCGTTCACCATGGGCGGAGGAATCAATTCCGTGGCGGCCGCAGAGGAGGTGCTGAAGGCCGGCGCCGACAAGGTGTCCACATCTTCGGCCGTGTTCCGCCGTCCCGAGCTGATCGGCGAGATGGTGAAGGAGCTTGGCGCCGACAAGGTGACGGTGGCGATCGACGTTGCGCAGAACGCCGCCATGCCGAGCGGATACGAGGTGTACATCGACGGCGGGCGCACGGCGACGGGCAAGGACGCCCTCGAGTGGACGCGCCAGGTTGACGGCTACGGCGTGAAGTGCATCCTGCCCACGTCGAAGTCCACGGACGGCGCGCGCACCGGATTCGACCTGCCTCTCATCCGCCAGATCTGCGCCGTGACGAAGGCGAGCGTGGTCGCATCGGGCGGCGCGGGCACGATGGAGCACTTCGCCGAGGCGGCGGAGGCTGGCGCCACGGTGCTTCTGGGCGCTAGCGTGTTTCACTTCAACATCATCGCCATTCCCGAGCTGAAGCAGTTTCTGAAGGGGCGTGGCTTCAACGTGCGCGTGTAGCGCCTGCCGTATGTACTACACCGAGACGCCAGAGGGAACCATCTTGAACGTCAAGGCCCAGCCGAGGTCCTCCAAGGCCGGGCTTGACGGCTTGCTGGGCGACGCAGTGAAGGTGCGCATACGCGCGGCGCCGGTGGACGGAAAGGCGAACAAGGAGCTGGTGGAGACGCTGGCGGACGCGTTCGGCCTCGCGAAGAGCGCGGTGTCGTTCAAGGGCGGAGAGACGTCGAAGACGAAGCGGCTTCTGCTGCGAGGAGTGGACGCGGGACGCGTCCGCGCCGTTGTGGAGGGCGCAGGCTGATGGTGTCGCTCGACTTCGAGCACGAGGCGGGTGACGTTGTTGTTGGCGTGGACGAAGCCGGTCGGGGTCCGCTCGCCGGCGGCGTGTACGCCGCCGCAGTTTCGCTTTCCATTGCTCGCGCGGAAGAGCTTCTCTCCGGCGAATGGAGCGCGGTGAACGACTCGAAGAAGCTCTCGGAGAAGCGGCGCGAGGCGCTTGCCGAGACGATCAAGGCTACCGGCGGCTGCAAATGGTGCGTGGCATCGGCCTCGCCCGCCGAGATCGACCGGCTCAACATCCTTCGCGCCACGCATCTTGCGATGCGCCGCGCAGTGGAGGGGCTGGGGCTTGACGGAAAGATCACGATTCTCGTGGACGGACTGCCGGTGCCCGGGCTGCCGTTTCCGTCGAGGAACATTGTGAAGGGCGACGCGAAGTCGCTCTTGATCGCCGCCGCGTCCATACTCGCGAAGACGGCGCGCGACGCCGACTGCCTGCGCCTTGAGGCGCAGTATCCCGGCTACGGGTTCGCGCGCCACAAGGGCTATCCCACGCCCGAGCATCTTCGCGCGCTAGCGAAGCTGGGGCCGTGCCCTGAGCATCGCCGCAGCTTCGGCCCAGTGAGCCAGCTTCAGCTGCCCCTAGGCATAGACTAGACTTCCCGCTTAGTCATTGGCCGAAACTTCGAAACCTCGAAACTTCGAAACTTCACTCTAGCGTACAGTTTCGGCGCCGAGTGCGGTGGACTGCTGCACCACGGTGGTTTTCTCGTAGCAGGCGAACGCGCCGTCAACGAGCTCCTTGGCCGGCTTGCGGCTGAAGAGGTTTACTATCGGCACCACCACGAGCCCGCCCAGCATCGCGAGCGCGCCGGTGTTGATGGGCGACTTGAGTATGCCGGGCATCGCGTCGCGGCAGAACACGCCCACGAGCGTGAATGCGGGGGCGAGAATGAAGCATGCCCAGCACGAGGCCGCCGTGACCTTCTTCGAGTAGAGCGAGTAGAGGAACGGCGCCAGGAACGCGCCTGCCATCGCGCCCCACGAGACGCCCATCATCTGCGCTATGAAGGCGATGGGGCTCGTGCTCTTGTACTGGACGAGGGCGAGAATGGCCGAGATGGCGATGAACACCACGATGAGAACGCGCATGCAGAGCACCTGGCTCTTGTCGCTCATCTTCTTCACCACCGTGCCGCGTATGAAGTCGATTGTGAGCGTGGAGGACGAGGTGATCACGAGCGACGAAAGCGTGCTCATCGAGGCGGAGAGAACGAGCACCACCACGAGCGCGATGAGCATCGGCGAGAGGCCCTCGAGCATCTTCGGGATGATCGCGTCGAAGCCGCCTGCCGGAATTCCCTTTTCGCCGACTTTCAGCACGTCCGAGAAGAGCCGTCCGAAACCGCCGAGGAAGTAGCAGCCGCCTGCCACCACAAAGGCGAAGAGGGTGGAGATCACCGTTCCCTTCTTGATCGAGCCCTCGTTCTTGATGGCGTAGAACTTCTGCACCATCTGCGGCAGGCCCCATGTGCCGAGGGAGGTGAGGATCACGACGAAGAGGAGATTGAGCGGGTCGGGCCCGAGGAAGGATGTGAAGATGCCGGGCGTGGGCTCTCCGCCGGGAATCATTGCGGGGCCGGGAACGCGCGCAAGACCGTCGAGCGCGGCGATGAGCCCTCCCTTCGAGGCGAGAATGGCCCAGATCACCGCCGCGATGCCCACGAGCATCACGAGGCCCTGGATGAAGTCGTTTATGGCCGTGGCCATATAGCCGCCGGCAATTACGTAGATGGCGGTGAGAACGGACATCAGGACGATGCACCATGCGTAGTCGATCGAGAAGGCCATGCCGAATAGGCGGGAGAGTCCGTTGTATAGCGATGCGGTGTAGGGAATGAGGAAGATGAATATGATCGCCGCCGCCATTAGCTTGAGAGATGGGCTGCCGAAGCGCTTGGCGAAGAAGTCGGGCATCGTGGCCGAGTCGAGATGCTGCGTCATGATGCGCGTGCGCCGCCCGAGAACAGCCCATGCGAGAAGCGAGCCGATCAAGGCGTTTCCGATGCCGGCCCATGTGGCGGAAAGGCCGTAGCGCCAGCCGAACTGGCCGGCGTAGCCAACGAAGACCACGGCCGAAAAGTAGGAGGTGCCGTACGCGAAGGCGGTGAGCCAGGGGCCAACCGAGCGGCCGCCGAGAACGAAGCCGTTGACGTCGGTGGCATGCTTGCGGCATGTCCAGCCGATGGCAAGCAGAACGGCGAAGTACGCTGCGAGAAGAAGCGTGTTTATCAGGATCT
>CAMIVJ010000249.1 GCA_946401765.1 uncultured bacterium
ACTCCGAAACCAGAAACTTCGGAACCCGTACCCACTGAACCCGAAACTCCGGAACCCGAAACCCCGGAATCTTTGTCATGAGACTTCCAATCAGCTGGTTGAACGAATTTGTTGATGTTTCCGACATCCCGGTGAACGAGCTTGCCGAGCGTCTTACGCGCAGCGGTCTTCAGGTGGAGGCGATCGAGACGTCAGGTCCCGAGCCGCTTTCCGATTTCTTCGTGGTGGGCGAGGTGCTCACGTGCGAGGTGATCGAAGGCACGCATCTGCACAAGACCACCGTCACGGACGGCAAGGAGACTGTGCAGGTGGTGTGCGGCGCGCCCAACTGCCGTGCCGGCATGAAGAGCGTGCTCGCCAAGATCGGCGCGGTGGTGCCTGACGGCGGCTTCAAGATCAAGAAGGGGAAGCTGCGCGGCGTGGAGTCGTTCGGAATGCTCTGCAGTTCGAAGGAGCTGGCGCTTCCCGGCGGCAACCACGACGGCATCATGGAGCTGCCGGCAGATGCGCCCACGGGCGCGTTCGCGCGCGACGTGGTGGGCGGCGAGAAGCCCGAGACGGTGTTCGACATCGAAGTGACGTGGAACCGTCCTGACGCCCTGAGCGTCGTTGGCCTCGCGCGCGAGTTCGGCGCGGTTCTCGACCGTCCAGTGAAGATGCCCTCCATCGACTTTGACGAGAGCGATGTAGATGTGAACGGCGAGGTGAAGGTGGAGGTGCTGGACGCCGTACGCTGCCCGCGCTACACCGCACGCGTGGTGACGAGCGTGGAGGACGGTCCCTCGCCCGACTTCATGGCGCGCCGCCTCGAGGCGTGCGGCGTTCGTTCGCTCGGCCTTCTCGTTGACGTCACCAACTACGTGATGCTCGAATGCGGCCAGCCGATGCACGCCTTCGACTACAAGACGCTCGCGGGCGGCAAGATAGTCGTGCGCGACGCGGCGCCCGGCGAGACCATCAAGACGCTCGACGGCGTGGAGCGCAAGCTCGACGAGACGATGCTCGTGATCGCCGACGCGGAGAAGCCCTCGGCCGTCGCTGGCGTGATGGGCGGCGAGGGCAGCGAGATCGCGCCTGGCACGAACCGCGTGCTGATCGAAAGCGCGCTCTTCGAACCCGCCTCCACGAAGTACACGGCCACGAAGCTCGGCCTCGCGACGGAGTCGTCGTACCGCTACATCCGCGGGGTGGACAAGGACCTCGCCGACTGGGCGAGCCGCCGCGCGTGCCATCTGCTGCAGAAGTACGGCAAGGCCGTGATCGCGAAGGGCGTGGTGGACGTGGACAATCGCGCGCAGCCGCTGAATGCGGATGTCACCCTAGACTTCGAGCGCGCCCGCCGCCTAATCGGCATTCCCGTTGGCAACGACGCAATGGTGTACATCCTCCGCAACCTCGGCCTGGAGCCGCGCGAGAAGGGTCCGTACGCCGCCAAGCCAACTCTTGCGTTCGGCATCCCAAGCTGGCGTTGGGATCTCACGCTCGAGGCAGACCTCGTGGAGGAGGTCGCCCGCATCTACGGGCTCGACAACATTCCGGACGCCATGCCGAGCGCGCCTAGCGTCTCGCCTCTCTCCGACGCGCCTTTCCGCGCCAAGGAGAAGGTGCGCGCAACGTGCCTTGCGCTCGGCTTCACGGAGGGCATGCACTATTCGTTCCTCTCCGCTGGCGAGCTGGAGGCGTTCGATCCGCGCGAAGAGGTGAAGGCGGCGCGCCTTGCGCTGCCCGATCCGGTGAGCGCCGAGTACGGCGTGCTGCGCGACTCTCTGCTGCCGCAGCTGATGGGCTCTCTCGGGCGCAATGCAACGCATCAGCTCGAAACGGCGAAGCTCTTCGAGCTCGGGCGCGTGTTCGGAAAGGCCAAGGACGGCAAGCCGTTCGAGACGGACCGTCTTGCGCTCGGCTTCACGGGGCCAGTTGGCCGCGGCGCGCTCGACTGCCGCAGGGCCGTCACGGCCGAAGAGGCTCTTCTCTGGATTAAGGGCGCCGTTGAACGGCTCGCCGCCGCCATGCACGTGGCGCGCCTCGAGTTCCGTCCGGCCGAGCATCCCGCGTTCGCGGCGGCGCTCGAGATCCGCGCATACGGCCGCCCGGCGGGCGTGTGCGGAGTTCTCTCGGCGAAGCTGCGCCATCCGTTCCGCCTCACCACGCAGATGGCGCTTGCGGAACTCGACCTCGAGCCGCTCACCAGGCGCTTCGACGCTGTGGGCAAGGTGTCGCCAGTGCCGGCGTTCCCGATGGTGAAGCGCGACATCGCGTTCGTGGCCGGCGAGGGCGTTACGCACGAGGCGGTGGAAAAGTGCATACGCAAGGCCGCGCCGGCGGAGCTGGTGGGCGTGGCGCTCTTCGACATTTTCACTTCGAAGGAGATCGGCAAGGGACGCCGCTCGTTCGCCTACTCGCTCGCGTTCCGCGCGGCAGACCGCACGCTCACGGACGACGAGGTGAACAAGGCGTTCTCCCGCATCGTGGACTCCCTGAAGAGCAATCTCAAAGTTGAAGTCCGCGACAACTGATTTCCAACACGCAACTTGAAATCTGCAACTAGAAACCAGAAACTAGAAACTAGAAACTAGAAACAACTAAACCATTTCTCATCGTGGGCTCTGGCTTGCACGCGGACTCGGCAGCATATTTCTCTGACCTTCGTTTTATTATGGGAGCCTAAAGCCTGCGGCGTGTGCGCCGCAGGTGGGGGTGCCCACTTGGGACATGAGGTTCCAGGGATTCTGTACTACGGCAAGCTGGGGTCTTTTTTTTATGAAAGGGCGCGCAGATTTGGTATAATGTGCCATATAACTTTCGCGGAGTAGTCGAACAGGCGACCTATGAAGAATCTGACAGTAGAAATCGACGCAGTGGCGGAGAGCGGATTGGTGCTCCAGCAGGCGGGGCAGTCCGTGCTGCGAGAGGTGCGCGTGAAGAACGCCGGCGAGGAGACGCTCGTTGGTGCGAAGCTTGTTTTGTCTTCCGACGTCGGGCTGTTTCGTCCGCTTGAGATGGCGCTCGCCGCGGTGCAGCCTGGCGAGACGGTGTGCGTGCCGATTCCAGAAGGCGAGCCCAGGCTGGACTTCGCATTCCTCTCTACGCTTGCCGACGTGAAGGAGGGCGAGGTGCGCGCTGTAGTGCAGGATGCCGACGGCAACGAGCTCGCGTTCGCGTCCGCCCGCCAGACCGTGTATCCGCCCGACCAGACGCTCGGCTGCGGACGGCCCATCTACTACGCGAGCTTCGTCATCCCCAGCTGCGACGCCACGCGCCGCATCCAGGCCGACGTCGCTAAGATCCTAGAGGAGACGACGGGTTCCGCGGCGATCGTGGGCTATCTCCAGGGCAAGGCGGCCGTGTACGACATCTGCAAGGCAGTTTACCGCGCGGTGCAGAACCTTGGAATCTCCTATGCCGTGGCGCCGGCGACGTTCGGCCAGCCCGGGCAGAAGGTGCGTCTGCCGGACGAGATCCTGAAGTACAAGACCGGCTGCTGTCTCGACACCACACTGCTCTTTGCCTCCCTCTTTGAACTGTGCGGGCTAAGACCCGTCGTTGTGCTTGCAAAGAACCACGCTCTCGTTGGCTGCCACCTCTTGGACAAGAGCTTCCACGATCCGGTGGTGACGGATGCGGAGACGCTGCGCAAGGCGATGGACGACGACACCTTCGTCGTCGTGGAGACCACTCTCGTTGGCGGCAACTCATCCTTCGCCGAGGCGGAGAGCGCGGCAAAGAAGAATCTGCTGGAGAAGTCGGCATTCCGCGCCGCCGTTGACGTGGCGCTCGCGCGCGGCATGGGCGTTCATCCGCTTCCCGTCGCTCCTGGCGGCGGATTCGGCGAAGTCGACGGGCGCGACGTCAACGCCCGCGACGAGGCGACTCGCGCGCTGAAGGAGGATGTTGACCTCGACGCGCTCGGCTCGCATGGCGAGAAGGATTCCGCCCAGGCGCGCCTGGACGGCTGGGCCCAGCGCCTCCTTGACCTCTCCAAGGCCAACCGCCTGCTGAACGTGCGCGGCACCGCGAAGGTGGTGCCGATTCTCTGCCCCGAGCCCGCGAAGCTAGAGGACGCGCTTGCGGCGGACAGCGGATTCCGCGTGAAGTCGTACGAGAACTTCCTAGACGAGGAGGCGGGACGCGCCTTCCAGCGCCTTGCGCCCGCGGCGGCGCTTGAGCAGTACCGCGACACTCTCGTGAAGTCGCTTCGCGAGTGCGACCTGTGGAGCGCGCTGCCGAAGCGCGAGACCGACAAGCGGATGAAGGAGCTCTACAGGGCGGCGCGGGTTGACCTTGAGGAGAGCGGCGTCAACACTCTGTTCCTCGCGTTTGGCGCTCTTGAATGGCGAGAGGCCGGTGGCGCCAAGTCGGCTCCGTCGTACCGCGCGCCGATTCTGCTGATGCCGGTGAGGATAGAGCGGCGCAGCGTGGCGGAAGGCTACCGCATACACAGGATCGACGAGGAGACGATCGTCAACACCACGCTCCTCGAGATGCTGCGCGTGGAGTATCAGCTTTCGGTGCCGGGTCTCGATCCGCTTCCGACCGACGATTCCGGCGTCGACGTGGCGAAGGTGTTCGGCATCTTCCGCGCGGCGGTGCGCGATCTGCCGGGCCTCGCCGTGACGGAGGACTGCATACTCGGGCAGTTTTCGTTCGGCAAGTTCGTGATGTGGAAGGATCTTACGTCCCGCAGCGAGGCGATCCGCTCGCATCCGCTCATCGCCCACCTCATCAACAGGGCCGGAACGTTCGACGACGGCGTGGAGGTCTTTCCTGCGAAGGAGGTGGACCGCCATCTCGACTATTCGCATCTGTGCTGCCCGATGAGCGCGGACTCTTCGCAGCTCGCGGCCATCCTATACTCGGCGCTGGGCAAGACGTTTGTGCTGCATGGTCCGCCCGGCACCGGAAAGTCGCAGACGATCACAAACCTCATCGCGCACAACCTCTCGCTCGGAAGGCGCGTGCTGTTCGTCTC
>CAMIVJ010000250.1 GCA_946401765.1 uncultured bacterium
GTTCGTCCAGCTGGCCGACAGGAACCACCGCGACGGCACGGGGCTCGGCCTTCCGATCTGCCAGAGGCTCGCCACCCTCATGGGCGGGAAACTGGAAATTGCCTCAAAGGTCGGCGAGGGCTCGACATTCACGGTCACCATCCACAACGTCAAAACTGTCGCCCCGCCGGCCAAGCATTCGGAGGATTGCGCGCATTTGGGGCATACCCCGTCCCGCGTCCTCGTCGTGGACGACTCCCCCGTCAACCGTGCGGTGCTCAAGGCCATGCTGGCAAAAAGCGGCGTGGCCGAGGTCGTGATGGCGAAGAACGGACGCGAGGCCCTTGCGGTGCTGGAGGGCAATGGCGATTTCGACATCGTGCTTTCAGACCTCTGGATGCCGGAGATGGACGGCTACGGACTGGTGAACGCCATCCGCGCCGACGCAAGGTTCTCGCGTCTCCCGGTCTATCTCCTCACCGCCGACGTCGAGGCGCGCAGCCAGCCCGAAGCAAGCGGTTTCACGGGAATCCTCCTCAAGCCAATAACACTTGAAAAGCTACAGGAGCTGTTCGCATGATGCTGTCCGGTAAAAATCTTCCCCGATTCGCGCAATTACGCTGGGAATTAATTTTTGAAAAAATTTTGTAACCTTGTATTGGGAGGCGCGTATACGGGGCAACCAAACAACTTTTCAAAGAAGGAGCAACAACATGATCAACGTTAACACAAACACCAGCCTCCAGGGCATTCAGAACTGGGAAAATCTGGCAAAATTGCTTGAGACGAACAGTACTGGAAACGTCAAAAACGGCACGATTGACCTCGATAAAGGTCAGATAACCATTACCATCAACGATGGTACGAATACGCAGTCGGTGAATGTGTCCGTTCCGAACCTCGGTACGGTCGACGGGGCGCCGGATACCGCAGCGCTCAAGACGCTGGCGGACAAGATCATAGCCGTGGCGACCGAGTTGTCGGCCTCCGGGTCCATTGCGGCCGACGGTACTCTCAGCGCGCAGCTGAAAGACGCGATTACCAAGCTCGAGGCAGCCCTCTCCGCCTCTGGGGCGAATCCGACCTCGGCGAACACCGTGAACACGTCCAAGGCGCTCTTCGACCTCTACAAGCTGATGGCCATCATGGTGGAAGTCGCCCAGAAGCAGCGCGACACGTCGCGCGAGATCCGTCTCGTCGAGAACCAGCAGGTACAGAACTCGATCAAGCAGCAGGCTGCCGACATCCGCAGCGCGGCGATCATCTCACTCGGTTTCGGCGTCGCCTCGGCCGTCGTGTCGGGCATCATGAGCGGCTTGGCCATGTACAAGCAGGGCAAGGCGTTCGACCAGCAGACCAATGCGGCGAAGAATCTGAACACGCCAATGGAAAACCTGAAGACGGCACAGCTCGCCTCCAGCCCGGCGGCGGCGGAGGCGAACCTCCAGTCCGTTACGGCTAAGACGCCGCAGAACATCATTGACAAGGTGAACCAGCAGTTCGGCGACGCAAAGACGGACTTCGTCCGGGACATCACGGCGGCGGACACGCGCCTCCGGACTGCGGAGCAGGCGCAGGACACGGCGGGCGACGAGCTGAACGCCATCCGCAACCAGCAGCCCCCCGCCTCGCAGGAGGCGATCCAGGCCAAGGTGGACGCCTACGACAATGCGAGCAACGAGGTGCTGGCGGCCAAGCAGAACCGCGCCACGATCGAGAAGAGCTTCTTCGACAAGCTGGACACGCAGCTGAAGGCCAACGAGGTCGAGATCAATACCAAGGAGGGGCTGGGCGAGGACGTGACGGCCATCAAGCAGGAGAACACCTACCTGCGCGCCTACACGGCAAAGTTGAAGGCCGACCACGCCTCCGACTCCACGAAGAACCTCGACCTCTCGGTCGCGCAGAACAAGTACGACTTCGCCAAGCGCGCGATGGAACTGGACAACAAGTACATGGGCTCACAGAAGATGATGAACCGCTGGATGGGCATCCAGCAGCTTCAGATGAGCCTCACGCAGATGGCCAACGCCTCCGGCAACATGATCAGCCAGATGGTGCAGGCCAAGGCGACGATGGAAGGCGCGGAGCAGACGCAGCACAACGAGCAGCTCGACCAGATCAAGGACCTCTTCTCGCAGGCCGAGACGGTCATCCAGGCGGTCATCCAGCTCATGCAGGCCGTGCTGTCCGCAGAAAACGATTCGTTGATGGAGGCGATCCGCGCCTAAGAAACTGCAAAAAGAAGGGAGGAAAACAATGGACATATCTCTTAGCAACGCAATCATCGCAGAGACGGCGCAGGCGCGTGACCTGTCGCCGGAAGGCGGCGGGGTGGGGGCCGCCGCTGAGCGCGTCCTGCGTCCGATCCTCGGCGGCGACAACGTGCGCGTGAGCAGCGCGATCACCGGCGACCTCCAGAAGCTTCTGGCGCAGGTCCGCGCAGAGCAGGAGAACAAGAAGGTCCAGCTCGCCCACCTGCAGCTGAGCGCGGTGCTGGGCCACCTCTCCGCGATGGCGGATCTCACGGCCTCCCAGCAGGCGCAGGTCAGCGCGATGCAGATGCAGATCGATGCGCTGGAGGCGGCGGTCGCGCGCGAGAGGACC
The DNA here is from genome assembly GCA_946401765.1 of uncultured bacterium. Taxonomy (GTDB): domain Bacteria; phylum Verrucomicrobiota; class Kiritimatiellia; order RFP12; family UBA1067; genus RUG572. The sequence continues at coordinate 2,587 of CAMIVJ010000250.1, forward strand.
ACGTCCGCGGAACGCAAGAAGGCGATTGAGACGAAGCGCCAGCTGGAGTCCGACGCGCAGGATGATCTGAGGGCGGCCGAGCAGGCTGGCGACGAGGTGGCGGTGGAGGCCACCCAGAAACGTCTCGCCGCCGCCCAGGCCCAAGTCGCCACGCTGGAGGCGGAGATCGCGAAGATCGACGCGGACATCAGGGACGCGGAGAAGGAAATCGCGGGATACAGCGACGATCTCACCGCGCTGCTCGCCAAGCTCGACTACCCCGCACTTGTGCTGGTGCTGGCCGCGATCTCCATCTCGGCGAGCGATGCGACCCCGTCCGAGGCGAAGGTCGAGGACGATGAGCAGAAGGGCAAGAAGCTCCCCACCACCCTCGATGTCGTGCGCGAGTCCCTGGAGAAGGCCGTCGAGGACATCCGCGATGAGATCGTGGAGAAGCGCATTGAATCGGTCTGACCGGCAGAGTCATTTTTTTCACCAGTTAAAACCCAACAGAAAGGAACCAGAAAATGAGCGAAAACACCAACACGAAACTTGCCGAGGAACTTGACAATGAAATCAAGGACGTGGCGAAGAAGCTCTTTCAGGACGGAGCGACGCTTGGAGAGCTCAAGGGCATCACGCCCCGCGAGCTGAACGCAGTGTACCAGATGGGTCTCGGCTTCTACAACACGGACCGGTACGACGACGCCGAGAAGGTGTTCTCCTTCCTCGTGATGTTCGACCACCTGGAGCCGAAGTACTGGCTGGCCGCCGGGGCGGTGCAGCAGGTGAAGAAGAACTTCGAGAAGGCGAAGGCCGCCTACGTGCAGGCCGCCATGCTCGACATCCACGGCCCCAAGCCCCAGTACTACGTGGCGGAATGCTACCTCGCGCTCGGGCAGAAGGACGACGCGCTCGCCTCGCTCGAGACGCTGCTTGAATATTGCAACGGCCAGGACGAGGTGACGAAGGAGTTCCGCGCCAAGGCGGAGGCGCTGAAGAAAAAAATCTTAGGATAATTGTACCGGGGGCGTAACCTTTCCGTAGGTTGCGCGTAAACAGGGCAAAGAGAAAACGGAGGTACAACAAATGAGCAACATGACAATAGATCCGAACGCGCACATGCCAATCGGCAACACGCAGACCGCAGCGCAGCTGGCCGGCGGCAGCAACGACGGCAAGGTCAAGGACAAGACGACCACCCTCACGCGGGAGATCACCTCCCTCGCCCAGCGGGCGATCACGGTCTTGACGACGAACAGGGCCCAGACCCAGCAGACGACCGGCGCGAGCGGCACCACGGGCGTTCCCGTGCTTGACGATCCCGAGGACCCCAAGGCCCTCCTTCAGGACCTCGAGAGGCTCGTGGCGTTCCTGCAGCTGGACAACGACCAGCGCCAGAGCGAAATGGCGCGGGCCCGCATTGAGAACCAGCAGGGCGTCATGGACAAGGAGCACCGCACGCGCCTGGATAAGATCGACGAGTCGATCAAGGCGGCCAAGAAGGCCGAGAAGGCCGCCAAGGCGAGCCGCATACTCGGCTGGCTCGGCGCGATCTTCGCCGTGATCGCCGCCGTCGTGGTGACGGCCGTCACGGGTGGCGCTGCGGCCGGCTTCGCGATCGCAGGCGCGGCTCTTGCCGTGACGCAGCTAGTGTTGAGCGAGACGGGCGCGGCGGACAAGATCATCGACAAGATGGCGGAATCCATGCAGGAAAACTTCGGCATGAGCAAGGCCGACGCAAAAGCCTGGGCGGCCGGCATCTATTCGGCCATCTTCGTGGTGCTGGGACTCGCATCGGCCGGCGTTGGAATCGGCATGTCCGCCGTGAGCGCGGCCAAGGCAACGGCCGACACGATCTCCAACACCGCGAAGATTGCGCTGTTCGCCACGCAGGTCGTCAACGTGGCGATGGGACTCACCGGCGCTGCCACTGGCGGCGTGCAGACCAGCCTCAACTACAAGGCGTCCGAGGCGAGCGCGGAGGTTTCCGACGTCAACCGCTACATGGCCGTCATCCAGCAGCTGCTCGAAGAGTCCGAGGAGGAACTGGAGCAGATTATGAACCAGATCCAGGCCCTGTTCTCCCAGCTCGTCGCGATCATCCAGAGCAAGACCGACACGGGCAACATGATCGTCGAGAACATGACACAGATGATCTAACGCCTCGGCAAATAGCAGAAGCAGAAAGGAACTCTAAAATGAATATCCGCCTTGACACGAACTCAATTCCTGCGCAGACGCAGTTCCAGCCCGCCTCAGTGCGGGAAATGGACGGCGCCGCGCGGGACCAGGCCTCGACCGTGACCATCACGAAGCGCGAGTTTCCCGACTTCACGGGTGCGGAAGAGGTCGACGCCGTGACGGAGGCGGATGTTTCCACGCGCGACGATGCGCTG
>CAMIVJ010000251.1 GCA_946401765.1 uncultured bacterium
CACAAATCACCACTCCGTTCAATGCCGTGGATTTAGCAGACGGCAGCCAGCTATCATCCGCCAGTTCCGCTCAGGTGTGGAAAACCCGCGCCGCTTCAACGACCTGCCGGCAGAGCGACCATGGGCTTGTTCAGCAGATTTGAGCGGTCGGGCGTGTCGCCGCCCGTGGAAAGCGTCCAGCCGCCCGGAGCCGGTTCGGCGGATATTGCGCGCGAGGACGAGTTGTCCGCCGTGAAAACTCCCTTCGTCACTTTGCGCGAAGTGGTGGTACCACCGCCGGTGAAGAAGCACACGTCGGTGAAGTCCGCCCTTCTCGTCTTCGTCGCCGACTCGAAGTTTCTGCGGAAGTCCTCGATGAACGCCGACGCGTGACCTATGCACGCGCCCTTTCCGCCGTGCAGCGTGGAGAACGTGGCCATGCGCGCCCACTCGTCCTCCGCTCCATGCTTCTTCACCCAGGCCGTGAACGCCACGCGGTTTGTGCCGTCCGGCTCGGCGGTTATGCGCACAGTCTCGGGCTCGCCCGTCTTCCAGGGATACGGCGCCTTGGCCTGGCCGCCCGTGCCTTCTCCGCCGAAGCGCCTGATGCGCACCCCCTCCTTGGCGAAGAGGCATTTGACCCGCATTTCCTCCTTAACCGCGTTTGGATTAACCGAGGAATCAAATGGATTGCCCGGATCCCACACCGAAAAGATGAAAATCCGCGAGCCGTCGAAATGCTCCTGGAAGCCGCAGTAGCCCATGTTGAAGCAGGCCACGCAGAAGTACGTGCCGGGAACGGTGTCCCTCACCGTCATCGTCGCCTGCACACCCGTTGCCTTCTCGCGCATGGACGGGTCATACCACAAATGCACCGAACGCGCGGCGCGTACGGCCTCCGCCGGCTTGTCGCCGAACGCCGTGGCGACGCACAGACTTGCGGACACGACAAGCGCAGCCATTGCAGCCGCCTTGCCGTTAAATATCCAATGTGCAAATACATGCTTCATCTTTTCTTGTCCTTTCTTTATTCGAAAATCAACGCAGCAGGAAGAGGGTGCCAAGAGACCACGTTCTCACGCCCAGCACGCCGGCGGAGACATCCGCTTCAACGCGCGCCATGCGCCCCTTCGGAAGGTCAACGTTCATCGCCACGCGCCGAAGTACATCGCCCGGCAATGCGTCCGCCAGCAGGACATAGTGGAAGCCGCAGGGCGCGTCGCGCACCACTCTCACCTCGATGCGCGCCATGCCCTCATCCGGTAGCGAAAGCACGCCCCCGCGAACATCCACGAGATCACATCCGCGGTTCCCCGCCGTCATGCGCACTTCGCATCGAGCAGCCATCGCGAAGTTGGTGCACGAGACGAGCGTGGGCGCTTCGCTCGAAAGATCAAGCACCGCTCCTTCGTCCAGCTCCACCGGCGCCGTGTACAATGGACCCTCCAGCGCAAGCGCGGCCCCGCCGCACACCGCGAATCCAGACGTCGCGCTGCCCACGGCGAACGCAAGCACGCCGCCGCGCACAATGGTGCGTCCGGCATGCTGGTCCTCAACGCCGGCGAAACGCACCGTCCCTTCGCCCGCCTTCACGACATCGCCCACACCGCCGAAGAAAAGCCCCTCCTCGCCGTCCGGCGCGCCGATGGAGACCGTGCGCGCCTCTGGCACGACGGACGACCTGTCGAGCGTGTCGAATACGAGCCCCTCCTTCTCCACGTACATCGCCACGCGCGACCGCTCCAGCGCATCGCCGCCCACCGTCACGTCGCCGCCAAACGGCGCCACCACCGTGCCGTCAAACACAACAAACGCATACGACCAGTCGATGAAGCCCAGAACGGGGAAACTGCTGCCGCCTTCCGGACGCATCTCCAGCCTGCATCCGCCGAATCCCATTCCCGATGCCGCTCTGGAGCGCAGCCCGCCAGCCCTCACAGTTCCGCCGCCCGTCAGCTTCCCAAACGTTCCGTTGATCACGCCATGATAGTCGATGAGGCCGTCAACCGTGGCCGTCCAAGCACGCCCTCCGTCGTCCAGCGGCGGCGCGCATACCTCAAGCGCCACTCCATGCGGAACGCAGAACGCCTTCTTAGGCGTGAACGTGCCCAGCGAAAGCCGCGCATCCACTGTCCCCTCCACACGCCTCAGCGCGTTTGTGGCGATTGCCGAACGCGACACCGCGTTCGTGAAGGACGCCCTTCCGCACAGTTCAAGAAACGCTTCCGCCTGCACTGCGAGATTTGTGACGCCAGGCGCGTCCACATCGCCCAGGCGAAGCACGCCCTCCTTCACAAAAAGCCCGCCCTCGGAAACGTCCAGGCGGCCATTAAGCTCCAGGCGTCCAGCCCCGCTCTTCGTGACGTCGCCCGCCACGTCCATCTCGGCGGATATCGCGGCAACAGAGCCATCAGGAACATCCAGCCAGCCCGAGCCGCTCGCCACCCTGCCGCCGAAGATCGCGGCGTCGGACGCAAACACAAGCCCGGCAACGCGCACTTCGGAAAAATCGTTCGTCACTTCGGAGCCATGCGGATGGTCGAACACCGCAGTAGAACCATCCTTCCACGCGCCGAACTCTCCGGTGACGTAGTCGAACCACGCATCGGCGTCCGACCACGCGCCCTTCCCGCCCTTCCAGCGCAAAGCCGCGGACTCCTCGAAGAACACCGCCCCACACGCCTTGCCAACGAGTCTGTTCCCCGCAAGGTCAACAACCTCCGCGCCTTCCTCCACCACCAGCGTGCCGCCGTTCGGAAGAAGATGGTGCCTGCCGGACGCCTCTGCCGGCACGCAGAGCGTTGCGCCAGCTCTCACCACGAGGCTTGTCGCATTTGCAAGCGGTACCTCGCACAAGGCGAGCGCAGCGCCTCCTGTCACCTCAACTCTTCCTGCGAGTGAACGCGCCGCATGCGCCACCGCCGCGCCTGAGCCGGTGAAGACAATCGCGCCTGCATCTTCATCAAGCATCTCCAACTCAATCGCAAGCTCTGCGCCATCTTCCAGCGCAACCGTCGTCGTTCCCACCAGCTGCACAGGTGGCGCATTTTCACCGTCCACACCGCGCATGCACGACTCGCCCTCCACCTGCAGCGAGAACGGCCTGAGGGTGTCGCCGTCGCGCCTTCCGAACGAAAGCTGCGCGCCCTCGCGCACCACCATCGACGCCTCCGCAAGCGCAAGTGGCCTCGCCAGGCGTTCGCCTCCGTCCGGCCTGTCAGCTCTTGGAGAAGGCGCGAACACAAGCTCGCCTTCCTCCACGCGCGCAAAAGGCGTATCCCCCGCGCCGAACGTCTCCGCCGTCTCCAGAACGAGCGCACCCCCGCGCGACGTAAGACTCTCCACGCCTGAAAGCGCGCCCGGCCTAGTGCAGCGCAGCGTGTTCGTGCCGTCTTCCGTCTCGAACGCCAACGCCGCGAGGTCTGCACCGAGCCGCACTGCATCCAGTGTCTTGCCCGAGCCCGTCACGAGAATCTCCACGCAGTTTGACACGCCGCCAAGGTAGAATCCAGCATCGCCGTCCAGCGTCAACCTGCCAGGCACGTACCCCGTAAACATCACGCCTTTTCCAACGCCTCCTCCCACTTCGATGCGGCAATCCGGATCCTCCACTTCCAGAGACTCCATCACCCTCAGCGTTCCTTCGCCCGAGACGACACCGTGCGTTTCTGCCGAAAGCGACGCCGTGACGCATGAGATACGCGCACCGCTGGCAAACTCGTTCCCATTCAGCACAACATCCCTCACAACGGCGGGAACCGCAAGCGTGGGATCGCCGAGGAAGAGCTGTTCGGCAAGAGCGTACACCGCGTCTGCGTTGCGGGCATAGCCGTCGGCATAGTCCTGGCGCGCGCGCAAGAACGCCTCGCCGAAAGAATGCGCACATCCTTCGAATACATGCTTTGCCGTGAAGTAGCCAACGGTGGACGACAGACCGTCGCGAACTGCAAGCGGCGCCGTCCATGTGGAGATGCCGTCGCGGCTGTTGAACACGCCCGTCGCAACGCCGCCGTGCGGGGAGCACACCGCCGTCACGCCGAGGCATGGCACGGCGTTGTCGATCTGGCCCGTGCGGCATGGGCCACTGAACTCGGCGAAGAGGGAAAGCCCCGTCGCGTTCGCATAGAGATCGCGCGTGATCCAGAGCCTGCCGCCGGCATTCACGGCAACGTTCGCCCCGCCGTGCGAGCGGCAGATTGAGAAGATGGAATCCTGGGCGAAGAAGTCGTCTCTCGCCGCCTCAAGGCTCGAGTGGCGCGATGCCACTGACGGACCAGACGCGTGAACGCCCACCACTTCGTCCACCGGCCAGAACGGCACCACGCACGTGCGCAGCGTCTCGCGCACGACGAACTCGGTGTCGGCCACGCACGGCGCGTGGGCTGCGCTCCAGATGTTAGGCACGTCGTCGAAGAAGCGCATCTCGCAAGGCGCATCTCCAAAGGACGCATCACCTCTCGCGTAGTCGAACGCCAACGTCGAGCTCGCAGCGCAGATGCGCCTTGCGCCTGAGAAGGCGGAACTTCCGGCGCGGGCGATCTTTGCGGCATATCCGGCGACAAGGGCGGGGGCGTTCAAAGTTTCGCCGCCGAACGCCGCAGGCACGGCGGGGAAACGGCCCACGGCGACATCGGCGCGCAGGTCGCACGCGCTCCATTCGCCGGGGCCGAGGTACACGCCGTCGCCGTCTTCGTCCCAGCGCGCGCCGGGACTGCAGGCGTCGAGACAGGCGTAGAAGAGATCGCTCGGCGCGCGCTCCATCCCGGATGCGCCATGCGGACGCACGCACACGCCCGGAACCGCGTTCGAAAGGGAAAGCCTCTCGCCGGTGGCGAAGAACACCTCGTTCGTATCGGCAACGTCGATCCATGCGCCGCCGAGGAGAAACGCGTTTGCGCCGGAGGAGGCCTTTTCGCGGATGAATGCGTGAACCGACTCTGCGGCGTTGCGGCAGGCGAGCGCGGGCCCAAACGGATGCGCCGC
>CAMIVJ010000252.1 GCA_946401765.1 uncultured bacterium
ATCACGTTGCAATTGTTCGGCGGAATTTTCCCTTGAGGGAAAAAGGCGGTTTGTGATAGAATTAATGCCGTCTTTTACGACCTCAAAAAGGAATTTCAAATGAAGGCGATAGTGAAGACCGGGCCTGGCAAGGGCGTGGAGCTTGTTGAGAAGCCCATGCCCGAGATGGGCATAAACGACGTTCTCATCAAGATCAAGAAAACCGCCATCTGCGGCACCGACGTGCACATCTACGAGTGGAACGCCTGGGCGGAGGAGGAGATACGCCCGCCGCTCACGATCGGCCACGAGTACGTGGGCGAGGTCGTTGACGTCGGCTCAAACGTGAAGAGCGTCAAGGTGGGCGAGCGCGTCAGCGGCGAAGGGCACATCGTGTGCGGGCACTGCCGCAACTGCCGCGCCGGCCAGCGCCACCTCTGCCGCGAGACGAAAGGCGTGGGCGTGAACCGAGACGGCGCGTTCGCCGAGTATCTCTGCATCCCCGAGACCAACGTGTGGCACTGCGACCCCTCGATCGACGACGAGCTCTACGCCATCTTCGATCCGTTCGGCAACGCCACCCACACGGCGCTCAGCTTCAACATGGTGGGCGAGGACGTTCTGATCACCGGGGCGGGTCCGATCGGAATCATGGCCGCCGGAATCTCCAAATTCGTGGGCGCGAGGAACGTGGTGGTGGTGGACGTGAACGACTACCGCCTCAACCTCGCCAAGCGCCTCGGCGCCACGCGCACCGTGAACGCCAAGCGGGAGAAGCTCGAAGACGTTATGCACGAGCTTGGCATGGTTGAGGGCTTCGACGTGGGCCTTGAGATGTCGGGCGCAGGACCCTGCCTACACCAGATGATCGAGACGATGAACACCGGCGGACGCATCGCGCTGCTCGGCATCCACGGGCCCGACACCAAGGTCAACTGGAACCACATCGTGTGGAAGGGCCTCAAGATCAAGGGCATCTACGGGCGCGAGATGTTCGAGACCTGGTACAAGATGGGCGCGATGATCCAGGGCGGACTTGACATCGCACCCGTCATCACGCACCGCTTCAAGTACACAGACTACGAGAAGGGCTTCGAGGCCATGATCTCCGGAAAGTCCGGCAAGGTGATCCTCGACTGGGAATGACCGCCTCGAAACCCGAAACCAGAAACTCGAAACCCGAAACCAGAAACCAGAAACCAGAAACCATAAGGACCTCCATGTACGCCAAATTTAAAACTCATCTGCAGGAGACGATCGCCGACCTCAAGGCGAAGAGCCTCTACAAGAACGAGAAGATCATCGCCACCCCGCAGGGCGCGCGCGTGGTGCTGGAGAACGGCACCAAGCTTCTCAACATGTGCGCGAACAACTACCTCGGCCTCGCGAACCATCCCGAGATCATCAAGGCGTCGCGCGAGGCAACCGCCAAGTACGGATACGGAATGGGGTCCGTACGCTTCATCTGCGGCACCGACACTCTCCACCGCGAGCTCGAACGCACTGTGGCCGACTTCGTGAAGACGGACGACTGCATTCTCTTCGGCTCGTGCTTCGATGCGAACGGCGGCGTGTTCGAGGCGCTTCTTGGGCCTGAAGACGCGATAATCTCCGACGCGCTCAACCACGCCTCGATCATCGACGGCGTGCGCCTCTGCAAGGCGAAGCGCTTCCGCTACGCGAACGGCGACATGGCCGATCTCGAGAAGCAGCTGCAGGCCGCAGACGAGGCTGGCGCAAAATACAAGCTGATCGTGACGGACGGCGTGTTCTCGATGGACGGCATAATCGCGCCCCTGAAGGGCATCTGCGACCTCGCCGACAAGTACGAGGCCCTCGTGATGGTGGACGACTCGCACGCCGTCGGCGTGCTGGGCGCGACCGGCGCGGGCTCGGTTGAGGACTGCGGCGTTACTGGACGCGTGGACATCATCTCTGGCACCTTCGGCAAGGCTCTCGGCGGCGCTTCGGGCGGCTACATCGCCGCGCGCCAGGAGATCGTGGACATACTGCGCCAGAAGGCGAGGCCCTACCTCTTCTCGAACGCCGTTCCGCCTCCCGTGGCGGCGGCGTCCATGAAGGCGATCGAGCTCGTGAAGACGCGTCCCGAGCTGCGCGCGCAGCTGAACGCCAACGCGAAGCGCTTCCGCGAGGGAATGAGCGCGCTCGGCTTCGACCTCGTGCCTGGCCATCACCCCATCGTGCCCGTGATGCTGGGTGATGCGGCCGTCGCTGTGAAGATGAGCGAGAACCTCTACAAGAACGGAGTCTATGCGACAGGATTCTTCTACCCAGTCGTCCCGATGGGCAAGGCTAGAATCCGCACGCAGATGTCGGCCGCCCACACGCCTGAAGACATCGACTTTGCGATCGAAGCGTTCGCCAAGAGCCGCTGCTGATTCCCGTAACGTCGAAATCTTGAAACTTCAGAAAGTCAAGAACATGTCAGAGAATGAAGCGGCTGGCGGCGTGCTGGCGTACGACTTCGGCACGGGCGGAATTAAGGCGGCGCTTTTCGCATCAGACGGGCGCTGCGTCGATTCCGGCTTTGCCGCCTACGAGACGTTCTATCCGGGGAGCGGCTTCCACGAGCAGTCGCCAGAGGACTGGTGGCGCGCCACCGTGGACTCGACTCGCGCTCTCCTCGCGAAGCTGTCTCCCGCGCAGATCGCCGGCATCCGCGCGATCGGTATCTCCGGCCACTCGCTCGGCGTTGTGCCGCTCGACGCCGAGGGACGCCTTCTGCGCGCGCGCGTGCCCATCTGGAGCGACTCGCGCGCAGGCGCCGAGGCGGAGGCGTTCTTCGCCGCGCTCGGCGAGAGCGCCGACGCGTGGTACGAGCGCACGGGCTGCGGCTTCCCGCCCGGGCTCTACTCCGCATTCAAGCTGATGTGGTTCCGCGCGCACGAGCCGGAGTGGTTTGAACGAGCTGCCACGATACTCGGCACGAAAGACTACATAAACTTCCGCCTAACGGGCGTTCGCGCCACCGACAACTCCTACGCGAGCGGCTCGGGCGTCTATGACCTGCGCGCGCGCCGCTACGCGCCAGACCTCATCGCCGCCACGGGACTGCCGACGGATATTTTCCCCGAGATCGTACCCTCAACGCGCGTTCTCGGCACGCTCACCGCCGCCGCTGCCGCGGAGCTCGGCCTGCCGCAGACGGTGCAGGTGGTCGCAGGCGGAGTGGACAACAGCTGCATGGCGCTCGGCGCTGGCGCATACAAGGAAGGGCGCGCGTACAACTCGCTAGGCTCGTCGAGCTGGATCGCGATATCGAGCGCCGAGCCCGTCATCGACGCGCGCACGAAGCCGTACGTCTTCGACCATGTTGTGCCAGGCCAGTACGCGAGCGCGCTCGCCATCTTCTCGGCCGGCACAAGCCACACTTGGCTGCGCGACATCCTGTTCCCAGGCGCGGAGAATCCATACGCAGAGATGGACCGCCTTGCGGAGGAGAGCGGAATCGGCGCGCATGGGCTCTTCTTCAACCCGACGCTCGCCGGCGGCAGCTCGCTCGACGTGACGCCCGCCATGCGCGGCGCGTTCGCCAACCTGGACCTGCGTCACACGCGCGCCGACATGGTGCGCGCAGTGATGGAAGGCGTGGCGTTCGGCCTCAGGCAGGCTCTTGAGGAGCTGCGCCGCCTGGTGCCTGTCGCAGAGCCGCTCGTTCTCGTTGGCGGCGGCGCGAAGGCGCCGCTCTGGCGGCAGATATATGCCGACGTGTATGGACTCAAGGTGGCGCGCGCGGCAATCGGCCAGCAGGCGGCCGCGCTAGGCGCGGCGGTTGTCGCGGGCGTTGGATGCGGACTATGGAAGGATTTCGACGTTGTGGACGCCTTTGCCGGCTCGTGCGACGGGCATGAGCCAGATCCGGCCGCGCGTGCGGAGTACGACGTCCTCTTCAAGCGCTACACCTCCCTGACGCGCGCGCTGGGCGAATGGGCGCGCGGGGAATGAGTTTAAGGCATTGCGGTGAAAAAATATGAGATTCCGGCGCGCACAACGCGCCGGAATTTGGTAAAATATACACTTCATTCCATTTGGAGGCTCTATGGGCGGATTCTGCGGCATCATATCAAAAGAAGACTGTGTGTCGGACCTGTTCTTCGGGACCGACTACCATTCCCACCTCGGCACGCACCGCGGCGGGCTTGCGGTGCTTGACGGCGGCATCTTCCAGCGCGCCATCCACAACATCCAGAACGCGCCTTTCCGCACGAAGTTCGACGGCGACTTCGGCAAGTTCCACGGCTGCCTCGGCCTGGGCGTCATATCCGACACCGACCCGCAGCCCCTCGTGGTGGCATCTCGCCTCGGCACCTACGCGCTCGTGACGGTGGGCCTGATCGCGAACATAGACGAGCTGATGGACGAGATGTACCGCGATCGCCGGATGCAGTTCCAGTTCTCGACGTCGTCCGGCGTCGTTAGTCCCACCGCGGTCGTGGCCGCTCTCATCGACTCGAAGGACAGCTTCGTGGAGGGCATACAGTACGCCCAGCAGAAGATCGAGGGCAGCTGCTCGCTAATGATCCTAACCGACAAGGGACGCTTCCTAGCCGCACGCGACCGCTATGGCCGCACGCCCATAATATTCGGCAAGAAGGATTCCGGCTTGATGGCGACGCAGGAGAGCTGCTGCTTCCCCAATCTCGGCTACGAGCATCTGCGCGACCTGGGTCCGGGCGAGATAGTGGAGGCGACGCCCGAGGGACTTGTTACGCTCGTGGAGCCGGGTCCCGAGATGGCGATCTGCTCGTTCCTTTGGGTGTACTACGGCTACCCCGCATCCACCTACGAGGGACGCAACGTTGAGATGGCGCGCTACCGTTGCGGCGGTCATCTTGCGCGCCGCAATCCGGTCGAAGCCGACAGCGTGGGCGGCGTGCCGGACAGCGGCATCTCCCACGCGCTCGGATACGCCCACGAGGCGGGCCTCAAGTACGCGCGGCCGTTCGTGAAGTACAC
>CAMIVJ010000253.1 GCA_946401765.1 uncultured bacterium
CCGCGACGATCTCCTTCACGTCCTCTGCCTTCACCTGCACGTAGAACGTGCCCTGGGGGAGGATCTTCACGATCGGGCCCTGCTCGCAGAAGCCAAGGCAGCCGGTCTTCACCACCTGAACCTTGTCCTTGAGGCCGGCGGCCTCTAGCTCGGCCGCGAACGCCTCCACGATCTTGTCGGCGCCGCCAGAGCAGCACGCAGTGCCGCCGCACACGAGTACGTATGATTCGAATGCCATGATGTTGCCTCTTGGATTAGCCGTTCTTGATGATGTCGATGGACGGGCGGTCGAGCAGCTTGCCCTCGATGAGCTCATGGCCCACCACGTGCTTCTCCACGATCTCCTTCGCGGTCGCCGCATCCACATGGCCGTAGATCACCGCCGGCATGCCCGGCACCACCACCTCGACGGTGGGCTCGGAGTGGCAAAGGCCCATGCAACCCGTCTGGCGGATGAGCACGTTCGTGAGGCCCTTCTCGTTGATGGAGTCCACAAGCGCCGTGAACGTGTCCTTGGCGCCCGCGGCGATTCCGCACGTGCCCATACCCACGATCACCTGCACGTCCTTGTTGGACGAGTCGCGCATGTCGATCGCCTTCTGCTTCTCGCCGCGCATCCTGCGCAGGTCTTCAAGTGTAAGCTTTCCCATTTTCTGCATCCTCTCGTTTTTTCATCCAAGCTTGCGATACTGGTCGATGATGCCCGCGACGTTCTTCGTCTCGAGCTTGCCGTGCACCTCGCCGTTCACCACCGCCACAGGCGCGAGGCCGCAGCAGCCTAGGCAGCGCACCGCCTCCACGGAGAAGAGTCCGTCGGGCGTTGTGGTGTTCACGCCCACGCCCAGCTCCTTCTCGAACTCCTTGATGATGTCGTCGCCGCCGCGCAGGTAGCAGGCCGTGCCGAGGCACACCTGCACGTTGTACTTGCCCGCCTTCTGGAGACGGAAGAAGTTGTAGAACGTGACCACGCCGTAGATCTTGGCGAGGGGCACGTCAAGCAGCTCCGCCGTCTCGATGGCAATCTCGCGCGGGATGTAGCCATACGTCTGCTGAACCCGGTGGAGAACCATGATGAGATTCCCCGGCTTCGTCTTCCACTCTTCAATGAACGCCTTCAGCTCCGGCGTCATCGTCTCGACTTTTCCGCTCATTTTGTTTTCCTTGGTTGGTGCCTGATACAAATCCTCACATGCCCATTCCATGGGCAAGTGGGAGAAATTATCTCATAATAAATTGAGTTAGGCAAGGGTAAGTTTAGAGTGAATAGGTTATAGTGAATAGTGAATAATTGGCACCGCGTACTAGGCACTAGGCGCTAGGCATGGTATAATGTGCGCCAAAGGAAAGTACCATAGATGAAGCCAAACATTCTGATAGCTGCCGCCATCGCGTGCGCGGCGCACTGTTTTGCACACGGCGCTTCTGAGACCGCTGGCGTTCCGCGTGCGGACATCGCATCGCGCGACATAGGCGACCCCGAGGCCAACCGCTGGGAAGAAGGCGAATGGCCCACGGCCGCAGGCGAGATTTCGATCCTCGACGAACGTCCCGACGCCCCGGCCGCCCCCAAGGACCATAAGGCCCTGCGCCTCACAATCCACTACGCCGCCCGCTCCTTCGGCGGCTGGAGCGCCCACCCGAAGGCGCAGACGCTTCCCGGCAAGGTCCTGAAGGTCACAGGCTGGAGCCGGGGAGGAAACACAGAGAGCTGGGGAATGGGGCTCAACTTCGTGGACGCCAACACAAACTCCTTCTCGTTCAACATCGCAGCCAAACCGCTCGTATGGGAACCGTTCGAATATGCAATACCCGAAAAAGTGCAAGGCAAGGACCCCAAGACTGGCAAGAACGTCCAAATGCCAATCAAGTTCCCGATCAGGCTCGAATCGATCTCGCAGAACAACTGGGGCGACCGCAACAACCCAAACGCCATTGACCGCACGCTCGACATCTACGACCTGCGCGTCCACACCGACATGTCGGCAATTCCCGTGCGCGAGCGCCCCTATGCGATCGACATATCCTTCCCCGCGACCGCCAACTGCTTCTACTACGGCGAGGAGAAACCCGAGGCGCTGCTCTCCATCGGCAGCTGGCTCGGCGAAGAGCGCACAGTCCACGCCACGGTCGAAGTGGAGAGCGCGACGGGCGAGAAGCGCAAAATGAACGTTCCTGGCCTCAAGGTGCTCGACGGAGCATCCGTACGCGCCCCCCTGCCCTTCACGGAGCCCGGCTCATACACGCTCCACGCGAAGGTGTCAGGTTTCCCTCACCCCTACGAATGCGAACACCGTTACGCCGTGATCCTCCACCCGCCCGCCCTCACCGAGAAGCAGAAGGACGACTCTCCCTACGGCATCAACGTCCATGGCGGCAGCTATGTGGGCTACGACAAGTTCGCCAAGCTCGGCTTCGCGTGGGTGCGCGACTACGCGTTCAACTATCTCTGGATGGTCCGCGCACGCGGCGAAGGCGGCTACAAGGGCTGGCCATGGTATCCTAAGATCATAAAGGCGGCCGAGGACGCAGGAATGCGCACCCTTCCGTGCCTGATGAACGCCGCCCAATGCCGCAACGAGGATCCCGCCACGCCCACGGACGAATGGCGCCGCAATATCGCGCTCATCGTATCCACCTTCCCGCAGCTATCCGCCTTCGAGCTCGACAACGAACACGGCGACCCGATGAGCGAGAAATACGGCGAGTACCACCGCGTCTTCGCCGAGATCATGAAGGCCTGCCGCCCCGATGCGCTATCCGTCCAGGAAGGCTGCGCCAGCATCCACATATTCGGCGCGAGAAAACATGTCCTGAACGGCAATTTCAAATACATCAAGGTCCTCAACGGACACCGCTACGCCGGCATGGTGGGTCCCGAGGTCTCCCGCTCCAACTTCAACGTCGCCAACATCGCCGCCGACGAGAAGAAGATGTACCAGCGCGACCTCTGGCGCCAGTGGAAACTGAACTCCGAATGCGACGGCGTGAAGCGCCAGCGCTGGATCACCGAATGGGGCTGGGACACCCGCGCCGGACAGATCGTATCTGAGTGGGAGCAGGCCTCCTACATGCAGCGCGAGTGGGTGCTCGCGATGGGCAACGGCGTAAACAAGCTATTCTGGTACTGGCACTACGACAGCGACACGCCCACCCCCAGGAACTTCTTCGACGGCTGCGGCATCTTCAACCGCTTCCGCGAGCCGAAGCCCGTCGCCCCCGCCTTCGCCGCGCTGCGCACCTTCCTTCCGGCCGACATGGAGTACCTCGGCTACGCAAACTTCGGACCAAACCACATGGCGCACATGCTGAAGCGCTCCGACGGCAAGATCGTCGCCTGCGCATTCCAGCTATACCCGCCCGAGAAGGCGACTATGCTGAGGCCCGAGGACCGCGAAATGTCGATCAGGGATCCAAAGGCCGAAAGCATACACGACATGTTCGGCGCTAAGCTCAAGCCAAGCGGCAAGCGCAAACTCGACGTCGCCCCTGTCTGGTACATCGGCCTTGATCCCGAATGCGATTGGCTCAAACAGTGCCCAATCGACCTCGAGCCGCAGAGCGAGTTCTTCGTGCGCAACGTCTCGGGCGAACCGATTCCGCTGCACCTCTCCAACCGCGGCAAGGTCGAATACCGCGTCGAACTGCCTGGCGACATGCGCAGGGCCGGATGGACCGTACACCCGCGCGACTACGGCTACGACGTTGTGGGTCCGCTCGGCGCGCAGCGCGAGGCAAACCGGTTCGCCGTTGTCGGCAGGCACCAGGGCGTCGAGAAGCGCATGCCGATCGACATAGACGTCATCGTCCAGGCATACGCCAGGAGCAACGTGGAGCAGTTGGACCGCACCTTCAAGGTGGACGTAGTCAACCAGTCCGCAACGAACCAGACATACGAGCTGCGCGCCAACCTGCCCGCCGGCTGGGAGGTCTCGCCCTCAAAGCAGCGCACAAAGGAACTTGGGCCAAACGAGACCGACACGCTCACCTTCACGCTCGTCAAGTCTAGCGCCATTCCCGCCACCGAGAAAGTCGCCGTCCCGAAACTCGACATCTTCAACGTCGGCAACCCGGCGATGAAAGACATTGTCATCGACCACGCGCCGATCGTTCCACGCTCCTGGACGCTGCACCGCGTGGCGAAAGACCAGATCAAGATCGACGGCCAGCCTAACGAATGGACCAAAGACGCCGCCAAGTACCAGCTTCCCAACTGGATGCTGGGTCCGCGCGGCGACAAGGAGACAAGCCGCATCTACATGGCCTACAATGACGACGGGCTCTACATGATGTTCGACATCGACGACTCGCGGTGCAAAACCTCCGACCCCAATTCCTTCTGGCGCGCGGCGGACTGCCTCGAGTTTCTATTCAGCTCAAGCGGCGAATTCTCCAACGGGAAGGCATGGAACGCGCACGACCACCAGTTCTGGTTCTGCCCGCTGCCGCTGGAGAACCGCGTGTTCACCGGCTTCTGGGCAAACTACAAGGCACAGAAAACGATGAGCGACATCAAGCCCGAGGACGGCGTACGCAGCGCGCTTTCGACCGTCAAGAACAAGGCATGCGACATCACCGGCTACCGCATGGAGATCTTCATCGGCACAAACCGGATCGAGGGCTGGAACCCAAAGAGCGGCGAACATGTGAAGATGATGTTCTCCATAACGGCGCAGGGCCTGCGCGACACGAGAGAATTCTACTGGCCCAGCCCGAAGCGCGGCGACAACGCCGTCAAAAAGCCCTGGATGTGGTCACGAGTGCTCCTCGGCGAATGAAACAGAAAGTGTCGCGAACCCTTGGCGGAGGTGGATCGCGCGCTGTTGCTTCCGCATCGCCTGGTGGGGCGAGCCGTCCTCGGCGAGCCGCTGCACTAGAGATTGGCAACATTCACAGCCGTTCGGCGGAATCTTCATCGCCGACAGCTCGGCC
>CAMIVJ010000254.1 GCA_946401765.1 uncultured bacterium
AGATGCCCTCTTCATCGACCTTCAGCTTGATCCTGGCGCCATTGCACACGCCGAAGAACCTCAGCCCTTCGTAGTTCGCCGGCAAGGCAGCCGCCCAGTCGACGATCTTCTCCAGCGCATGCACTTTGCGCGAGCCGAGCAGGACGTTCACAGTGGCGCCGTCCGCAAACGTGATGGTCTTGTTGCCGTTGGCGTTGCCGCCGCCCCAGCCTGCCACGTTGCTCCATGCGCCGGTCTTCTCCGAGAGGTCGATGGAGGATCCGTTCTGCATCTCGCAGCCGTGGAAGCAGTCCACGCCATTGGCCGTCACTCCCGCCGGAGTGAACGTGCCATAGACCTTGATCGCAGCCGCGCCGCGGTTGTATCCGCCCGTGTACCTCGCCACGTAGTTGCTGACGGAGAAATCTCCGTCAAGATGCATTGCCGTGTCGAGCACGTCTATGTTCACACTCGGCGAACCGCCTGTCATTCCGCTCTTGAGTCCCAGATAACCGCCGGCGGCGCCGTCCGTAACCCTGCGGAACTCCAGCGTTCCGTTCACCACCGGAACATTCACGTACAAGTAGCCGCCGTATTCAGTCGAGACGACAAGCGTGTGGCCGTTCAAGTCGATGCGCTCCGTTCCGTTCGGCGCGGAGAAGATCGTAGCAAGGCTTCTGCCGGTGACCAATGCGGAATCTGCCGTGAGCTTGACGTTGCCCATGCCCCTTCCCTGGTTGCCTTCGCCCATGCCGGCCGTATTTGCAAGCGTGCCGCCGTCAAGCACGAAGTTCTTGAGATGGAAGTCGAGGTTGCCGCGCAAATCGAAAGTGGCGTTGGCGGCAACGGTGATCGTGCCTCCGGCAGGACCCCAGAAGTAGCTGTTCTCGGGGCCTTTGCCCAAAGCCGCATAGCCGGTTCCCTCGGCTATCAGCACGCCGCCGGTGAACGGCTGATAGGCCTTCAGCATGGTGATCCAGCCCAGACCCTCCGTGACAAGCTTCAGGTTTCCAGAAAGCGCAAAGCCGCTGCACTCCAGATATGTCGTCTCGCCGGGAACTTTGATGTGCAGCTCGCCGGGGACGCCGGACGAAGTGTCCGTCACCGACAGGGAGACGAAATCGTATATGTGGCCTTCTTCCGAGGTCGCGTTCGTGACAAGCCGCAGTTTGTGTCCGTTAAGGTCAATCGACCCGAGATCCACGGCGTCTCCCTTGTCCACGGCCGCCGCCCATTCGGCAAGTCCGCTCCAGTCGCAGTCGGCCATGAGGCGTACGCCGTTGAACTCGATCGAATCATACGGAATCGGCTGCGAGGACGGTATCTGAATTGCGACGTCGCCGGAGATGTGGACCGTCGAACTGGAGCCGGGAACCCCGTGCTCGCCCGTTACGGCGTTGCCCATGAAGTTGGTGCAGGCCCAGTTGCCGGGATTCGTGGCGTCGTTGTCGATCGCGCCGGTCCAGTATGCGTGCGCGACGGTAGTCTCGTCGGCCGCGTAGTAGATGCCGGTCTCCGTGACCACAAGCGCCTCGCCGCTCTCGGCCGTCGCGTCGTCGAACTTGAACCTCAGCGTGGAGATGTTCTCCGGCGCCTCGCCCCAGCCCACGATCTTGTCGCCCTTGGCGAGCTCTCTGCCGTGGACGTCTATCGTAACGGTGGCGCCGTCCGCAAACGTGACCACTCGGCTTCCGTCGGCATCGCCCGCGCCGAGCCAGCCAGTGGACGCGACATCCCACACCGCTGTCTTCGCCGAAAGGTCGATGCTGGAGCCGTCCTGCATCTCGCAGCCGTGGAAGTACTCGAACCCGCCTTCGTCCACGCCGGCCGGCGTGAACGTGCCGTACACCTTCAGCGGCTCGGCTCCGTGGTTCCACCGCTTCGTGTACGCCGCCACGTAGTTGCTCACCGCAAACTCGCCTTGCATATAGAACGTCGCGCCGTTCATCACGAGGTTCAGGGACGGCGAACCGCCGCTTTTGCCTTCAGGAACGCCGATGTAGCCTCCCGAGGCGGCAACGATCGTGCCGTTGGAAACCGCCAGCGGCAGATACAGCACCGCTCCGCTGCCGTCCACCATGTCGGCCGTGAGCGTGTGGCCGCCGAGATCGACCGAGGCCGTGGGACTGGACGTGAAGTACGTGTGCCACCTTGCGTAGATGCTGGAATCCGCCGTAAGCGTGAGATTGCCTATTCCGTCGCCCGTCGTTTCGTCCATGTTCGTTCCGCTGTTGGCGAGCGTGCCGCCGTTCAGCACGAAGTTCTTCGAGCTGAAATCGTAGTTGCCGTTCGTATCGAACTTTGCGCCGTCCTCCACGAGGATCGTAGTGTTGGAGGCTCCCCAATAGCATTTCGCCTCGGAGTAGAGCTTCTGCGCAACGCTCGTGTTGGGCGCGTACGCAGTTCCCTCGGATACGACCACGCCGCCTGTGAAGGTCTGCCCCGCGCGCACCAGCGCTAGCATTCCAGCGCCCTCCTTCACGACTTTGAGATTGCCAAGCAGGCGGATGCTGGACGTATGGTCCATACGCTCTGGAACGACGAAGTGCACTTCGCCAACGGTCTCGGACGAGTTGGTTATCGTGCCTTCGCCGTACACGCCGGCGATGGCAAGCGAATGTCCGTTGATATCGATCGTCGCGAAAGCGTCGAGGCGCAATATGCCGCGCGAGGTCCAGTCCGCATCCGCGTCGAGCGTGATGTTCCCCTCGATGTAGGACGCATCGTATTCATCGTTAAAATACGTGAAGTCCGCTGGCGCGGTGGCCACCTTTGCAAGAAGCTTCTCCGACACCTTGTCGTACATGTACCCCACGCCGCCCTTGCGCACTGGAATCAAGTCCATCACGACCTTTCCGCCCTTTGTGAACTGCGCGGAGTAGATGCGGGCGTTGCCTGTGTTGCCGGGCGTGCCCTTGTTGTTGTAGGCGAAAAGATAGATGCTGTGAGTCGCGCCGGAGGGCCAGGCGTCCGTGATCGGCAAATCGAAGGAATAGCCGCCGCCAACCTCTTCGACCCTCCTGTTGCGGCTGTTGAGATGGTTGAAGAGGATGTCGTAGATGGTGTAGGGGGAATAGGAGAAGCGCGTGCCGGGATTCCCGGTGCCCCACGAAAGATAGCCGCTGACCCTTGTGTTGAATCCCATGTACCATCTCCAGTCCACGTTCTTGTTGTTCACCTTTACGGTGGACATGGCGCCGCACACGGTGGTGTCGTTAGATTCGCGCAGCGGCGCCACGCGCAGGCGAACCCCAAGATCGTCGGCCGGCAGAAGGCCCGTGTCGATGTATGGCACCTTGCCGTCGCTCAACGGCGCCTCGAGGTATTCAACCTGCGCATCGTAGATTCTGCGAGAACGAATGACGGCAATGTTGCCCGAGGTCGTGGCGGAAAGCGGCTGCGCCATTCCCGAAGGCGCCGTTATTCGAAGCGTGCCGGGATTGCCCGGCGAACTATCAGTGATCATGCCGTCGCCGAACGCGCCGACGATCAAGAGGGAGTGTCCGTTGAGGTCGATCGTCGCGGAAGAGTCGAGGCGCAGCATGCCGCGGGAAGTCCAGTCGGCGTCGGCGTAAAGCGTTACGGTCCCTTCAATGTACGATTCGTCGGCCGCGGCCACATCTCCGCCGACGGCAAGATCCGCAAGAGCGGAATCCGCCACTCTGCCGAGCAGGGCGCCCGTCACCTTGTCGTACATGTACCCCACGCCGTCCTTGCGCACGGGAACAAGATCCATGACCACGGCATCGCCCTTCGTGAACTGCGCGGAGTAGATGCGGGCGTTGCCGGTGTTGCCGGGAGTTCCCTTGTTGTCGTATGCGAAGAGATATATCGGCTTTGTCGCGCCGGAAGGCCATTCCTGGTCGATCGGCAGGGAGAACGAATATGTTCCGTCCACCTCGTGGAGGCGGCGTCCGCGGTCGTTGAAATAGTTGAAGTATATGTCGTAGACCGAGTTTGCGGAATAGCTGAAGCGCGTTCCGGGATTGCCGTTGGCATTCCAGCGAAGATATCCGCCGCTTCCGTCGTTGAAGCCGATGTACCATCCCCAGTCCTTTCCCGAAAGGCTTTCGAGCGCGCCGCACACCGTGGTGTCGGCAGTGGCGCGCATCGCGGCCACGCGCAGGAGAACGCCCATGTCGTCGGCGGGCATGAGGCCGGTGTTTATGTAAGGCACCTTGCCGGCTGAGTTTACCGGCGCCTCAAGGTACTCCACCTGCGCGTCGTAGGGCTTGGCGGCAAAAGCCGCGGATGCGAAAGCCGCGGCGGCCAGCGCCGCGCGCACGTACTTTGCCGTGAACGCGATGTGCCCATGCGGCGAACCGATCTTGTGCTTCATTGCAACCATCCTCCGTTTAGAGACAGCATCAACTTTTGACATCACAATTTTATCAAAATCCGCGCCGCCTGTGCAATGGCAAACTGCAAAACAGGATTTTCGGATTTTTGAGGAAGACGCCAGTCTCCTTCCCGTTCCCACGGTTCGTCGCCACATTGTGAGATTGTGAAATTGTAAAATATGCCATTATGGAAATTGGTGGCGGACAATTCCATAATGACATAATGCCATAATACCACACTGCCATAATTGCACATTCATCAAGCTCGTGGTGTCAGTTCCTCTCTGTACCTCCCACCTCAGGCTGAAATTGCTTTCGGGATGTCAATGCCTCATCCAGCCTCTTGAAAACGAAATCACCATCGACAAGTGAAGATTCTCTCGTTCATATTCAGCTGGTCGAGGGTATCCCTTAAATCCCATCTTATCTTCTTGTCAATGATATATTTTACGGTATTGTTGGTGTTTTCATCCAGGAATTTCACAATATCGTTTATTGCAGGAGGAACAACAGTAAAGAAAGAATACTGGTTTGCGATCCTCTGGTCGATTGACGGAGGCTCAATTGTGACCATGGATTTATTTCCCATGTCATAGTC